>NZ_DAMBHK010000083.1:0-3237 GCF_032060305.1 Kaistella sp.
CCTGCGAAAACGGAATGGCCAATGATTTTCACTTTCTGCACTATGCCAGCCGCGCACAGGGCGGAACCGGACTCATCATTGTAGAAGCTACCGGCGTTGTGCCCGAAGGCCGCATTACCAATAGATGTATGGGAATCTGGAATGAGGAACAGGCGGAGGCGCTTTCGAAAATTGTGAAAATTGTGCATGAAAACTCAGAAAGCAAAATCGGAATCCAGCTTGCGCATGCCGGAAGAAAGGCCTCTACATGGAACGGAAAACAGATTTCTTTGGAAGAAGGCTGGGAAACCGTGGCTCCATCGCCGATTCCTTATGAAGCAGCTGAAAGGATTCCGCACGAACTTTCAAAAGAAGAAATCGAAACCCTTGTGCAGCGGTTTAAAGAAGCTGCAAAACGCGCCATCGATGCAGGTTTTGATTTGATTGAACTTCACGCGGCTCACGGTTATCTGATTCACCAGTTTCTGTCGCCTTTATCGAATACCAGAACTGATGCGTACGGCGGAAGTTTCGAAAACCGAATCCGTTTTTTGCTGGAAATCGTGAAAGCGGTAAATGAAGTTCTGGATGAAAACCATCCGCTGTTGGTAAGAATTTCGGGAACTGAATACGCTGAAAACGGCTGGAATATTGAAGAAAGCGTAAGGCTTGCCAAAATTTTAAAAGAAAACAATGTCGATCTGATCGACGTTTCAAGTGGCGGAAATATTCACGGAGCGAAAATCACTTTGTTTGATGGCTACCAGGTTCCATTAGCAGAAGCCATTAGAAGAAAAGCGGAAATTGCAACCGGTGCTGTGGGATTAATAAAAACAGCAAGACAAGCTGAGGAAATTTTACAGAATAAACAAGCTGATCTGATTTTTGTCGCCCGCGAAATTCTTAGAAACCCTTACCTGCCAGTTCGGGGTTCTTTTAAAAATAACGACCATTGCTTTTTCCCGCCACAATATGAAAGAGCCAGACCATAATTGAAATAAAAAAGCCAACGCTCGCAGTTGGCTTTTTGTTTATATATGTTTCACTTGATCAGTTTTCGAAAACTGCTTTTAACAAACAGACTTCCGAAATAAAAAACGGACAGAATTAAGAATACAATTCCGAACATAAGAAAAAACTCACTAAGCCTTAATAGTACACCTGGTACTGTAGGATCTCCGTCCATAACAACACCGACTGTCGTCACAATCCATGAAATGCCTAATATGTTTAGGATTTTCTTTTTCATCGCTTCTTAATTTTTATCAGATAACGGCAAACTGATATTTTTATTACTCCTTTTTTAATTTAAGAATACTCAAATTTTCTGATGACTTCCAAAGTACGGTCGATTTCTTTTTCCTTGATTGCATCGGAAATAAACCAGGTTTCGTATCCGCTCGGCGGAAGGTAAATTCCATTGGCAAGCAGCTGATGGAAGAAATTATTAAAGAGCGAATGGTTTGCCTGCGCCGCTTCATCAAAATTAGAAACCGTATTGATATGGAAAAAGATGCTCATCATGGAGCCTTTCCGGTTAATCCGGTGCTCAATATTTTTAGAATTCAGGATTTTGCCAATCTCGAAATCCAGGGTTTCTGTGGTTTTATTGATGTTCTGATAAAAATTTCCATCTTTTCTGATGAGTTCCAGCGTGGTAAGTCCGGCACGCATCGCGAGTGGATTTCCGCTCAAAGTTCCGGCCTGATATACCGCGCCTTTCGGAGCAAGGTGATTCATAATTTCGTTTCGTCCTGCGAAAGCTCCAACCGGCAGTCCACCGCCGATTACTTTTCCGTAAGTCACCAGGTCGGCTTTCACGTTATATACTTCCTGAGCACCGCCAAAACCTAAACGGAAGCCGGTCATCACTTCATCGAAAATCAGCAAAGCACCGTTTTCGTCACAGAGTTTTCTCAGGTTCTGCAGGAAATTGTTTTCAGGTAACACGCAGCCCATATTCCCGGCAACCGGTTCCACAATGATTGCGGCAATTTCGCCCTGATTGTGTCGGAACAGATCTTTAACCTGTTCAATATCATTATATCTGGCGAGCAAAGTATCCTTTGCAGTTCCCGCTGTGACACCCGGAGAATTCGGGTTTCCGAAAGTTGCAGCGCCGCTTCCTGCTTTAATTAAAAAAGAATCGGAATGTCCATGATAACAGCCTTCGAACTTGATGATCTTATCTCTCCCTGTAAAACCTCTCGCCAGTCTGATAGCACTCATACAGGCTTCAGTACCCGAAGAAACCATTCTGATCTGGTCGATATTCGGAACGTTTTCTACAATTAATCTTGCGATTTCGGTTTCCAGTTCGGAAGGGGTTCCGTAGGAAAAACCTTTTTCTGCCTGCTTCTTGATGGCTTCCAGCACTTCCGGATGCGTGTGCCCGAGGATGGCCGGCCCCCAAGAATTGATGTAGTCAATATAAACATTGTCATCAGCGTCGGTCATGTACGCGCCTTTCGCCGATTTCATGAAAACAGGAACGCCGCCTACAGATTTGAACGCACGCACGGGCGAATTCACGCCACCGGGAATATACTTGTACGCTTCATCGAATAAAGCTGAACTTCTTTGGTATAACATTTTTTTGTTGGGTGTTAATTAGCTTCTGGGTTTTTTCTCCTGAAGGTAGATGAGTTGTCCGGCTTTGGGCTGTTCGCCGTACGCCATTCTGTTTTTTGAATAGAGTTTGCTGAGTTTAATGCCGAATTTCTGTGAAACATCATGCATGGATTCTCCTACCTTTGCCTTGTAGCTTGCCACATTTCCGCTGGAAGATTTGGATTCCAAGAAAAGAACATCGTTTTTGCGCAGCTGGGTACCGTCTAATTCGTTCCATTTCATGAGTTTACTTTCAGGGATCCCGAATTTCTTTGACACAAGGCTTAAATCGGCATCTTCAGGAATAATCACGAATTTCTTGCCGCCGTTCGGATGGTTTTTCACCAGAATTGAGGTGAGGACTTCTGCCCTTGTTTTAATTTTTTCAACCTTCTCCTGCTGTTTTGCATAAGAAGTCTGTTCGTACGGAACTTTTACAGTCACTGGTTTGGACGAAGCTTTACTCTGATCGAGCTGCGCCATGAAGATTTTATCATCACGCAGTCCCGGATACAGTTTCAGAACCGTGTACAGAACTTCTTTTGAATTGGTATTATCGAATTCATAAAGTCTGTTTTTTTCAATCTTGTCGATTAAGATGTAAGCGTAGCGCGGGTTGGTGGCATATCCGGCTTTTTTCAGTCCATG
>NZ_DAMBHK010000083.1:3337-8317 GCF_032060305.1 Kaistella sp.
TAACTCCCATCGTGCGCTTCAATAAGTTTAAAATTTTTTCTTTCTGATAACTTAAAAACCTCATCCTCCAGCGTTGGATCGTTTACTGCTTTGAACCCTAAAACCTGCTGGTGTGCTTCAGCAAATTTCGAGATCCCGGCAACGGTTCCGCCAGTACCCACTGCGGTGCAAAGATAATCAAAACTTTTTGTTCCTTCATTCAGCATGTGCTGTATGCCTTTCACGGCGAGGATGTTGGTTCCGCCTTCGGGAATAATGGAAGCGTCAGGAAATTCTTTATGAAGATTCTCGGTTAAAGATTCCTTATTTCTGTAGTCTGCGCGGGTAACAAAACGGAACGCCATCCCGTTGCTGTGCGCGAATGCTAAAGTCGGATTATCCTGCCACCGGTCCTGCAGTTCATCGCCGCGGATGATGCCCATAGTTCTGATGCCCTGGTCCTTTCCCAGCGCAGAAACGGCTGCAATATGATTGGAAAATGCGCCGCCAAACGTAACGATGAAAGGATGTTCCGGTTGCTGCTCAAGATATTGATTAATGTTATAGTAGAGTTTCCAGAATTTATTGCCGGAAATTCCGGGATGAATAAGGTTTTCTCTTTTAATGAAGAGCTTTATATTTTTATCCAGAGGAATTTCGGTGATGGGGATTGAAATTTCAGGAATGGTCATGCTGCAAATTTCGGGAAAGATTTTGGAACGGGAATATTTTGTGTTCTGTTTTATCTCGCGGATTTCGCTGATGATGAATATCTGGGCGCTTGATGTGGGAAGTTGGATGTTGGATGTGAAAGATAAGATATTTTTTAAACTGTATTTTGTATTATTACCATGCCGCGCCCCGGATTGAACGGCGTGTCTGAGCTCTCCCGGTGACGCAGGAACCGGGAAGCGAGTAGTGAAAGCCGGAAAAGGCGCCCAAAAGAAATTAACCTCCTCTATATTTCCAGAAACTCCAGAGTTTGCGGGTTTTCAGATAATCAGGATCATCTTCCATGGCAAAAGCTTCGCGCTCGAAAGAAATGTATTTATAAGCCAGGAAACTGTCTTTCAGCCGGAAGTACCAGAAATAATATTCGATGACGTACCACAGATAAAAGAAGATGATGAGCAACTCCAGCTGCTGTCGCAGGTGAATTTTTTCGTGATTGATGAGCGTTTTATTGTAGCGGTCTTCGGGCCTGCGCAACAGAATCACAGGAAAAAGTGCGATCGCAGAAATTTTCGTATTTTTGAGGAGTGACCGGCAGACCATTATCATCTGACAAAGATAAAATTTTCTGCCCTATTGATTTAACCCATGAGCGAAAACACCATCAAAGAACATGAAGACTTTTATTATAATGAACAGGGTTATAAGGTTTTTACAGAGAAATACCACCTCAAGCGCGGCTATTGCTGCAAAAGTGGCTGTAAACACTGCCCGTACGGTTATGATAAAAAGACCGACCGTTTTATAAAACCGATTAAAAAAAATAAATAAATAATTTGCGATGAAATCAACGATTAGCGAAAACCAAAAAATAAATCTTAAAAGAATGAGCAAAAAATATATTTTTCTTCTTTTGGCTTCGGCCACGTTGGGACTCACTTCCTGCAGCCCCTTTAACGTGAGATCTGATTATGCAGAAACTGCAAACTTTAACGAGTATAAAACGTATAAATTAAGAATTGACGACCTGAAACTGAATGACATCGATAAAGACCGGGTGTTAAACGAAGTCTCCAGACAGTTACAAACCAAAGGCCTGAGCGTAAGCGACAATCCCGATTTAATTGTGAATGTAAAAGCCAATCACAAGAAAATTCAGGATGTACAGAGTTCAAGACCGTACGGCATGTATGGCTGGGGCGGACCTTTCGGTTGGGGTGTAGGCATGAACAGAACCTGGACATCCAATTACAATCAGGGCGCACTGATCCTGGATCTGATTGATGCCAGAACCCAGAAACTGGTTTGGCAGGGAATCGGCAGCGGAATTTCTGTAGATTCACCGAAAGCGAAACAGAGACAGATTCCGGAAATCGTTGCAGAGATCATGGCAAACTATCCGCCACAGAAAGGGAAATAACACAAATTCTTTATACACAGAAAACTGCTTTAGGGCAGTTTTTTTATGAACGAAAGTCATTGAGTAAGTGGAAACGGTTATCGTGGGTTTAAACTGAAAAATTTTTCCCGCAGATTTAAAGGATTGAACTGACGAATCGACAATTAATATTCAGACAGCAGATTGTATAATAAAAAAAGTTTCGCGCGCCTGCGGCGCGCGAAACTTTTCACTTTTCATAATTTTTATTCCTTAGTCTTAAAATCTATTCTCCCAAAACCTCTGTAATAGGATTACCGATGTTTCCACTTGGGTTTTCGATTTTTAGTATCTGGGCCAAAGTAGGTGCAATATCCGTCATGTGATAAGCTTTGGCGCTCGCTCCTTTTTTAATTCCTGTTCCCATGAAGATCAGCGGAATATGAGCGTCATAAGAATTCCATACACTGTGAGTGGTTCCTTTCTTCGCATAGTTTGGCAACATTCCGTCGTGCGAAATAATCTGGATGTCACCGCTCCGCTGCCAGTTGTATCCATTGATGATTCTTGATTTAATGGGTTCGGGGATAGCTGAAGAGCCAACCTTAGCCAGATCTACCGCATACAGCACACGGGGATCTTTATTCAGATAAGACAGCAGTTGTTGCTTAATTGCATAAGCATCCAGATTGTTTTCACGGATGAGTTTGTGATTCAGATAAATCTGGTAATTATCGATTGCCCAGATCAGTTTTTCCTGACTGAATTTAACTTTAAGTTCTTCTTCAAGATTTTTTTGAAGTCCTTCATCAAAAAGTCCGGTCAGCATTTTGTTCGCCTGCATATATCCTAAAGCATTCGCTGCACCGTGATCTGCAGAAAGGAATACCAGGTAATTGTCTTTGCCCACTTTTTTATCGAGCATATTAAAAAACTGTTCCAAGTCTTTATCAAGTTTTAAATAGGTGTCCTGAACTTCAATAGAATTCGGGCCGAAAGAATGTCCGACATAATCGGTAGAGGCAATATTAATAGCAAGAAAATCCGTTTCTGTATTACGGCCCATCTGGTAACCGTCGAGTGCAGCCTCAGCAACTTTTAGCGTTAATGAATTTCCGAACGGTGTCGTTCTGATGATTCCTTTCTTCGTGGCATAATCTGCTGCCAGGTTATTGTAAGGAAAGGTTGGGGTTTTTGCACTCCCCAAAAGCTGTTCCCACGGAACGTCGTCAGCCGTACTTTCGGTATATTGCGAGATCGGAAGTGAAGTGGTCCAGCCGTTGGCTACCAGTTTTTCTCCCCAATTCTGCGCATTGAAGTTCTTCAGCCACTGCGGCAGTTCGTTCATATAATAGGAACTGGTTACAAAATTTCCTGTACCTTCATCAAACCAAAATGCTCCGGTAGGATTGTGCCCGGCTGGTAGAATGGAAGCCCTGTCTTTCAGAGATACTCCCACCACTTTCGAACGGAAATTGGTAGCCATTCCGAGCTGATCCGTAATCGTCGTGCTCCAGAGATTGTGCGGCGAGTGCGCCCCGATTTTTTCTGAGCTGGCACTGATTCCCTTCACCGATGCGTCAGTCGTGCAGTATACGTTTTTGCCGGTTTCGCGGTCTGTCCAGTCGTTACCGGCAATACCGTGGATGGAAGGTACCGAGCCTGTGTAAATCGAAGTATGCCCCAATGCGGTTACCGTGGGAACATAATCGATCATTACGTTACTGAAGCTGTATCCCTGGCTAAGGAGCCTCCTGAAACCACCAGTGCCGTATTTGCTTTCGTAGCGGTAAAGGAAATCCCACCGCATCTGGTCTACCACAATTCCTACCACCAGTTTGGGTTTGGGTGTGGTGGATGATTGATTTCTCTGTGCCTTCATGCTGAAAACAGACAGGAACACGAAAAACAGAATTTTAATTTTTCCGGACATTTTATCAAAGTTTTTATCACTGCAAATTTAAAGGAAATTACAAAGGGTAACTCAAATTTTTAAAAATTCATGCTTTGTTAATACTTCTTTGTTTAAATTTGAAAAAAATAGGATTAATGAAAAGACGGGAATTATTGAAAGGCGGCTCGCTTGCGTTAGGCGGACTGCTTTTGACACCTTTTTCAGCCAAAGCCAATATCTTCAAGGAAGAATTTGGGGGCAAAAAGGCAAAGAATATTATTTTTATGGTGAGCGACGGGATGAGCTCCGGCACCCTGCACATGGCAGATTTATACAGCCGACGTAAACTGGGAAGACCTTCGCACTGGATTTCTCTTTATGAAGAAAATCTTGTACAGAGAGGAGTGATGGATATGGCTTCTGCCAGCTCTATCGTTACCGATTCGGCTGCAGCCAGTTCCTCCTGGGGAGGCGGCCAACGGGTGAATAACGGCAGCCTAAATATCGGCGCAAATGGTGAAGAACATCTGCCCATCCTTCAGAAATTTAAAAAAGCAGGAAAAAAAGTGGGGTTAGTGACCACTGTTCCCGTTACCCACGCGACACCGGCAGGGTTTTCGGTATATACCAAAAGCCGTAATTCCCAGGAAGAAATCGCCGCCATATATTCGGAACTGGGGTTTGATGTGATCATGGGCGGCGGACACAAATACTTTGATGCGGCACAGCGGAAAGACAAAAAGGACATGTACGCTGTTTTCAGGAACAAAGGGTATTCGGTAGCGCGAAATAAAGATGAAATGAATGCCGCACCGCAAAACAAACCGCTGATTGCAACCTTTGATGAAGACGGCCTGCCCTATGCTTCCGACCGGAACAGCAGCAGTTTTATGAAAAACAATATTCCGACTTTAGCGGAAATGACTTCGAAAGCCATCAGCCAGATGAAAGACCATAAAAACGGATTCGTCATGCAGGTAGAAGCCGGAAAAGTAGACTGGGCGGCGCACGGGAACGATATTTCTGCACTTCTTTATGACCAGCTGGCTTTTGACGA
>NZ_DAMBHK010000084.1:0-8285 GCF_032060305.1 Kaistella sp.
TCTGTTAACGAAAACACTTCTTTGGATGTAACTTCTTTGCCTAAAGGAATGTACATCGTAACAGGTACAGTAAACGGACAAGCAGTTTCTCAGAAAATCATCAAAAAATAACAATTTTAATAAATTGTTAAATATAGAATACTTCACCCCGGTGAAGTATTTTTTTTGTAATTTTACACTCCTTAAAAAAGAATATAATTTTAAATCAATTGCAATGAAAAAAATCTTTACAATTTTAGGCTTAGTTTCGGCTTCAGCGATGATGTTTGCCCAAACGAATTTAGTGCAAAACCCTGGTTTTGAAAGTGACTTAACTTCCTGGGCAGCTGGTACCGGAAACGGTTATACAGCTCCGGCAATTTTAACTACTAATCCACATAGCGGTTTAAAATTAGCGGCTTACGAACTTCCTTCTGCTACTACAGGTTTTTATCAAAATGTTGCAATTGCGGGAAGTACTCAGTATACACTTACATTTTGGTACAAAGCGTCTACTACTAGACCAGAAGGTACTAATCAAAATAATATTTTCAGATTGTGGAGTGTTATGAAAGATACAACTGGAGCTCCTGTTTATAACAGTGCAACTGCGGCAGATGATCCATTAAGAACAAACAATGGATATTTGCCGATTGCTCCAACTGAATGGACTCAACATACAGTAGTATTTACTTCTCATCCTTCAGCTGCAAGTATAGATGTTGCTTTCAGATCTTATGGTAGTGGTTCTTCTTACGTTGATGATGTACAATTGGTGCAAGGGAATCTTGCCGTTTCAGATGTAAACGCTTTCGATAAAGCTGTAAAAATGAACACTATTGTTGGTAACGAACTTCGTTTAATCCTTCCAGGAAAAGCTACGGTGAACATTTATACAGCAGACGGACGTTTGGTAAGCTCTAACAGAGTTGATAACGGGCAGGCAATTAATACCTCTTCAATGGCAAAAGGAAATTATATTGTAACTGTAGATAACGGATCTGCAAAAGTGAGCAGAAAAGTAATCAAAAACTAATATTTTATTTCTTTAAATATTGAAAGCCGCTTTTCTAGCGGCTTTTTTAGTTTCTATTATTGACCTCTCAACATCGCGCTCTCATCACCCAACATCCATCATCATCAAAACCATCCTCTCCTGAAGTAGTTTGTGATCGCGTTGAAATTTAATACCAGTGTAAAACGAATTCTGCTTCCGTAATCTTTAAAAGAAGGCTCAAATCCCAGTGAACTCTGGATTGGGAAGTATACCTCCAGAAAATCAGGAATTACCTTTACCTTAACACCTGAATCCCAGATGAACTGTGGATTCATCAACCGATTTTTATACACACCGGCATCAGCATATACATTAAACCATTTCCACACATGAGAATCGATATTAACCGAGGTAATCCACTGGTTAGCCGATTTCGCAACATGAGACTTGAAACCGCCTTCGGCAAGAATAAACTGTTGAGAAAACAATCCTGAAGTGGCACTTTGTCCTAAGAGCCCATACGAAAATGCATAATTCGAAACCCTTGAAATCCCGTAATCAAAAAGATTGTTCTTTGTTTTATTGGTGATGAAATAGCCGCCAAAAAATCTGAAACTTACCTTTTTATCCTGCGCATATTCCCAGCGGTAAAATGCTTCTGCAGAAATCTTCTGGAAATCTTCCATCCACTGCAGGTTGGTACTGAAGGATTTTTCATGAATAATGCTTCGGTCTGCATAGCCATAACCCAGATTCCAGAGGTTGTATTTGGCATATTCGGTGTCTTCCATAAGCGGATTCAGCTCCTTTTCGAAAAAATTATAAGATAATCCTAAACTTCTGCCAATATCGGTTCGCGGGTTTTTAGTGAAATTAAAACTCGCAAAAGCAGAAACTTTTTGGTACGTTAAATCATAATCATAATGAAAGTGTGAGGCTGAAACACCCAAATCGAGATTTCTGTAGAAACTGTTGGCAGGTTGAAAAGAGTAGGCTACACCGCCTGAACCGGTTAGTTTCCCTGTTCCTGAACTGTAAAACGGAGTGAACGAATAGTTGAATTTACGCTCAAAAAAAGAAGTGTTCCTGAAATTAAGTCCAACCAGCACTTTATCATAAGCATTGAAGTTTAACCTTGGATTCAGGTAAATCTCATTATATTCGGGATTGGGAATGTCTTTAAAAAACTTGAATCTTATTTTCTTGGTATTGGCAAAAAGTCCTTTGGTATAAAGATAATTGTCGCGGAAATTGTTTTCCGGAAAAATATATTCACTGTTCACCACGATTTTTTCAGCATCAGATTGTGGGATATTATAAATTTTTTTGGCCTTGGAATCGTCGGTATCAAACCAGAACTCCTTCACTTCTCCCCCGGCAGTTTGCGTTTCGATTTTGAAAGGAATAGGAAGTTCGGTGTTTTTCGCAATCTTTACCTGAAATTCATCACCCGATTTGGTATATCTTTTCATGTTAAAGTTTACCCGGTTTTTCTTTTGGATAAAGGGATCGAAGAAATCCGAGGAATAACCGGAAGCCAGACTCAGCTGGTCCATAAAATCTTTCTGGTCGGCGTGGCTGCGCGCATTTTTTGATAAATATCCACTGATAAAATCATCGAATTTTTCAGTACCCATCTTCTCGGCAATAAAAGAAAACAAGCTTCCTGTTTCGAAATGACTGATGGCGTTGGCGTTGAAATTACTCAACTTTTCGAAAGATTCTCCGATCGGCTGATCCAGATTCTGCGTCATGATGTACTGATACGTGAGTCCATAACGTTCCTTAAGTTTCAGGTCGGATGCATACAAAAGCTTCAGTGGTTTAAAACCGAAAACTTTTAGATTTTCCGGCAGTTCTCCCAGCAGTTTTTTCTCCGGATAATAGCGGTCGATATACTGTATTTCCAGATACGTTTTCAGGCCGTTAGCAAGCCAGTGGTCTTTTCTTTTATCGAAAATTGTGGCCTGTTCGACAATTTTTTTGGAGAGAATGCTGAAATAATTCAAATCAGTTTTTTCAGCATCACTGAAAAGCTGGTATTTGAATTTCCAGAATTTAAGGTCATCAATTCCGGTGAAATCTTCACTGTCCCGAAATTTTTCTGAAATGAAAATTTTTTCCGGCAGAAATCCGGTTTTATTTTTAATGAAATTAAGCTGTAGCGGCAGGTAAAATTCCAGATTTTGTTTTTCGGCTTCATCCAGATGGTAACCGAAATCAATTTCTGTTTTTTCACCATCAATCCTGGTAATAATCTTTGAAAAATTGTTTTCAGAAATCAGAAATTCAGGATCGCGGTTCAGGCTTCCTTCAAAATAATTGGGCTGAATTTCTTTGAGGTTACTCTGGGAATAATAATTGGGCGGAATGTTCAGATTTATCTTCCAGTAAATGCCCGGACTTTGGTTTTCTTCAATATCGATATAATATCTTTCCTGCGACGAATCATCAGCAAATCGATCCGGAACAATGAAGAAATATTTCAGCATCCACTTTTTACCGTCGCTTCCGTAACCTGTAAATTTCTGTAAAGGCAGGTTTATAACATATTGAAGGGATACCTTAACCTGTTCGCCAGGTTTCAGACTTTTAGAAAGCGGAATAAAAATGTTTTCGTCATCTGTGGAAGGGCTTGCCACAGTTTTATCTTCAATTTTGATTTCCAGATCTTGTACGCTTCCTAATTCATGACTTTTGGCAAAGTAAAGATCACTTTTGCGGTCTTCCAGCTTTCTTTTAGCGAGTGGGGTAGTATAGGTTTTGTAGGCGGCAGTCCAATTGAGGAGTTTGATGGTATCTGCATCAGTAGACGAAATATTGGTATAAACAATATCCTGATTTACAGTTATTTGTCTTTGATTTGCTTTAATTTCAGCTTCGATGTAAATGCTGTCCTGCTGCGCCGAAACCGCAACATAATTCAAAATCAGTAAAAAGCCGCAGAAAATTCTATTCATTTTAATGTAACCCTCAAATATAATGATGTTTTTCGTAAACCGATTTAATTATAATTTATTTACAAATAATAATTAATTTTGATTAAAGTTCAGCATTTGCGAAAATTATACCATATTACGTTTCTTCTGGGAATTATGTTCGTTCAGACTGTGTTCTCTCAGGTGACTGAAACGACCGAGCCTTTGCTTGTCGATCTTAAAAAATCTAAAATCATCACGCGATTCACTCCTCCCAAAGGATATTTCTGGATGAAAGAGCAACCCGGAAGTTTCGGTGAATATCTGGTGAATTTTCCGCTGCATCCTCCCGGTTTTCCGGTGCGCGATTACAGAATGGTTCCGGTGAAAACGCAGGACCGGCATGTGGCGCTTCTGAAAATTGATGTTGGCGACAAAGACCTGCAGCAGTGTGCAGACGCGTGGATGAGGCTGTATGCTGAATATCTGTGGTCTCAGAAACGCTTTGATGAAATTGGTTTCGAATTTACCAGCGGACAGTTTTTTGCCTGGAAGGATTATAAAAACGGAATCCGGACAAAAGAATCAAAGAAAAAAGTAAGTTTCTACGATTCGGGTGTTGTTGATGAATCTTATACTGCTTTTCGGAATTACCTGAATATTATTTTCCTTTACGCGGGAACCATTTCTTTGGATAGGGAAGCGGTGCCGGTTACGCAGAATTCAGACATCAAAACAGGCGATTTCATCATCAAACCCGGAAGTCCTGGGCATTCGGTAATCATTATGGGTATAGCGACGAATAATGCCGGAAAAAGACTTTATCTTCTGGCGGAGAGTTTCATGCCGGCGCAGGATATTCACATTCTTAAAAATACTGCCCATCCGGAACTTTCACCTTGGTATGAATTGGATGTAAATGCCCCCAAAACCGTAACGGCAAAATATACTTTCAGCCCAACTTCCATCAAAAGATTCCGGGCTCTGAAATAGAAAACGGAAATCTGGTTTCCCAAACTTCCGTTTCCAACTACTAAAAACACAAACTAAAATTATTCAGCTGTTAGTTCAAAATCTCCTTTAATGCTTACCGAATCGCTAATCATTGGTGCAGGGAAATTAGGACCTACGTTGAACTCAGATCTCTTGAGTGTTCCCAGAACCTGGTAACCGTAGGTTGTTTTTTTGTTCATTGCGTTAACCGTAGAACCTTTGTAAACCAATGTTAAGGTAACCGGTTTTGTAACGCCGTGCATGGTCAGGTTGCCTTTAAGCGTGTACTGATCCTTTTTTGTTTTGGTTAAGGACGTACTGGTAAAATCCATTGTTGGGAATTTTGCAGCATCAAAGAAATCTGCACTTTTAAGGTGATTGTCTCTGGCTTCAATGTGCGTGTTGATGGAGTTTACATCTGCAGAGAAGGTAAGTTTAGAATTCACGAAATTCTTTTCGTCTGCTTTAATGGTTAAATCTGCCTTATCGAAGTTTCCTGTAATGTCGTTAATCCCAAGGTGAGTCACAGTAAACTGGATTCTTGAGTGGGCGGCATCGCTTTTCAGATTCAACTGAGCAAATGTGGATACGGTGAACATAAATACCGTAAGGATAGAGAGTAACTTTTTCATAATACTTTTTTGTTTTAATTATAGTGCAAAAATAAAATTGATAAGATGGTTGGGCATTGATCTAAGATAAGAAATACTTAATCGCAGTTTCCGTCGGTATCGCAGCTTTCTCCCTGGCTGATGATTTGCAGGCCTTTGTCACCGGCAGAAAACTCTTCAAAAGATTTGGTGAGCACTTCCAGAAAATGTTCAGGCTGCTGAGCTCCAGAGACACCATATTTATCATTGAAGACAAAAAACGGCACCGCGTTGATGCCCAACTGTCTTGCCATTAACCCATCCTGTCCTACAGCATGTGCCATTTCATCGGATACTAAAGCGTTTTTAACTTCTTCTTCGGCAAGACCTACAGATTTTCCCGTTTCAAGCAGTACAGATTCATCATCGATGTTTTTTCCTGAAATAAACTGTGCTTCAAAAAGAGCTTCTTCCATATCATTAGCCAAATTTTTCTTCTTCGCCAGCTGAATGAGAAGATGTCCCCTGAAAGAATTGGCGACCTTCGAATGATCAAAATTAAAATCGATGCCTGCTTCTTTTCCGGCGTTTTTTGCATGTTCGTGCATTGCTTTTGCCTGGCTTACAGGGATGCCTTTTATTTTCGAGAAATAATCGTAAGGATTCACCTCGGGCTGAGTCTCTAAACTGGGATCCAGCTGGAAACTGTGCCACGTAACTTCAATCTTATCAGCATGTGGAAACAGTGATAAAGCTTTTTCAAATTTCTTTTTTCCTACATAACAGAACGGACAGCGGATGTCGCTCCAGATATTTACTTTCATTTGTTTTAAATTTAAGATTTACAAAGATACAGCCTTTAAACCAGCAACCAATTGATCTAAGGTAAGAAACGGCTGTTTAAAATTACAAATAATACTGCAGAAGCAAATACCATCCTGCCAGTGTTATAAAAGAAAGCGGAATGCCCACACCCACCATCAGATTACAAAGTTTGGGCTCCAGTTTATGGGTTGATGCGATAATGGCAGCAGTGATCATCGGCGCCATGGCAGCTTCCAGAAAAGCAATTTCCACCGTTTCACCAAGCTGGTTCAATATCATAAAATACAGCACGAAAATAAATGCCGGAAAAAGGATAAGCTTAAACAGAAGTCCCCACAGCAAAGGCTTGGAATATTCTCCGGGAGGTTGCCATTTCAGCTGACTTCCAACAGAAACCAAAGCTAAGGGAACCGTTGTAGCGCCAAGTTTTCCGAAAACTTCATCTAAATCTGACGGAACTGTAATGCTGAAAAGATTCAGAATAAGGGCCACTGAAAAGGCAATAAATGGTGGAAATCTGATGATTTTATTAACGATTTCAGCAACAGAATTCTTCGTGCCCGAATAATAATTGGACACAGCGATTCCAACGGTAGAAAGCGCCACGAAAGAACCCGGCTGATCGACGAGCATCACCGTTTTCAGGCCGTTTTCCCCGAAAAGCGACTGAATAACCGGAATCCCCACAAAAGAAGTATTTCCGAAACCGGCGCACATAATCAGCGCACCGGTGAGCGATTTAGACCATTTGAACTTTTTAGAAAGAATACTGAAGAATACCAGTGACAGAAAGATATTGAGCCAGGCGATTGCCACGGGAAAAATAACCTCAAAACTTAAGAGTAGTTTCGGAATATAATAGAGCGACAGCGCCGAAAGCGAAATATTGATCACAAAAGAATTCAGTGCCAGATGCCCGTCTTCCGGAAAGAGTTTGGTCTTCCTCAGAAAAACACCGAGGAAGAGACAAAGAAAGAGCAGAATTATATTAGCCATGGAATGCTTTACCTTTTACAGACTCTCCAGATAGGCGTTCCAGCCGGCAATTTTGTAGTTGAGTGCAGCTTTTTCAGTATCTTCAACTTTATAGATGCCACGGCCTACAATCATAAAATCAGTCTGCAGGTTTTTGAAAACATATTCAGGCGTTTGGTATTGCTGGCCTTTACCGTCGCCTGAGTCGCCCATATTCACACCCGGCGTGAAAAGAAGAAGTTCATCAGGAAGCTGTTTTTGGGAAACACCGCCAATAACGTTCGGGTGCGACTGTGCGATTTTTAAAGCTTCTTCCTGATAGTTTTTGTTGGTTAAAGTTCCTTTGGAAGACATGCCCACAATCGCTACAACGCCTACATTCAGGAAACAGTCCAGCGCTTCGTAACCTCCGATCACATGGGAAGTCACAAAATCTGCCCAGTTCGAAATCTTGTAGATTCCATACGAAAACTGCAGTTCCTGGGTATTGCCGATATCTGCAAATTTGCGGTCTTCCATCAGCATGAAATTATATTTGGTTGCCAGATCTTTCAGCGGAAGAATTGTGGTATCCGGATCGAAATCGGTAATAATATCGATATGTGTTTTAAGAGCCACGATGTGTGGACCGACTTTTTCAGCAAGGTCCAGCAATTCTTGCGTGGTAATAACGTCGGCAGAAACGATGAGGTTTGATTTTTTTTCAAGCGAAATTTCCAGAAGCTTTTTCGCAACAGAATGTTCAGCGTTTGCGAGTTTTGTTTCGTAAGATGCGCGTTTTCTCTCTTCAAATTTCACTATGTTTCCTTTAAGAAAATCGTCGATTCTTAAAACTTCGTCGTCTGTTAAATGGCCTTCTTCTTTAAGCATTTTGCAGACTTCCGAAATGGTGAACAGGGTATGTACGCGGTAGCCTTTACCTTCAAGCATTTCTTTTCCACCCTGCTCGCGGTCAAGAACCACTACGATATCAGAAACCGTAATACCTTCGTCCTCAATCTCAGGAAT
>NZ_DAMBHK010000085.1:0-8163 GCF_032060305.1 Kaistella sp.
AGACAGATTTGGCGTCAAAAAAGCCAATATTTTCTATATCTTAACTTAAATTTTGTACTTCCGATACATACAAGAGAGTCACTCCTTCAGATGTAAAAAGTACTGTTATATAGCGTTTTCAGGATGTTCTAAATATTTGTAGTTAGTTGAGGACGGGTCACAAATTGGTCATCTCTATAGATGCTTCATGGATGCTTCATGGATACTTCATGGATAGTTCATGAGTAGTTCATAGATAGTTTTTCCATGGATATTTCACAAATGAAGTATGAGTCTAAGATTTAAAAAATTAATAAAAAATTCCCCCAATGCTGAGAGCACTTCCAAGAAAAATGACTTAGAAAAGCGACCCGCACCTCACCGTTAAGATTTGTCATTTGCCGGATGATCTCTTCCCTTCAAACGCTACAAAATTAAATGCGTAAACAGCTCCTTCTGTTCATTCAGGTGCTGATAGCTGATCTTTTTGTTTTTCATTTTTTCCTCCAGCGTACCTAAATCTGAATGGGATTTCAGTTCAATTCCCACCACCGCAGGCCCGTCTTCCCGGTTATTCTTTTTGGTGAACTGAAAATAGGTAATATCATCTTGTGCTCCCAGTACATCATTTACAAATTCTTTTAATGCACCTGGCCGTTGCGGAAATTTAATGATAAAGTAATGTTTTAAACCTTCAAACATCAGAGACCGCTCTTTTATTTCTTCCATTCTTGTGATGTCGTTGTTGCTGCCACTCACAATACACACCACATTTTTACCTTCAAGCTGCGTTCTGTACAGATCCAGCGCAGCAATGCTTAACGCTCCCGCAGGTTCTACAACAATGGCTTCTTCGTTATACAGCCGCAGAATCGTAGAGCAGACTTTCCCTTCCGGAACCGCGATGACTTCATCTAAAAGCTTCTGACAGATTTCAAATGTTTTATCACCTACTCTTTTTACGGCAGCTCCGTCTACAAATTTATCGATATCGGTTAATGCCGTGTTTTTACCGTTTTCCAGTGATGTTTTCATTGATGCAGCTCCTTCCGGTTCCACGCCTATGAGTTTGGTTTCCGGACTTAACTGTTTAAAGACCGTCGCCACTCCTGCAGCCAGCCCACCACCACCCACCGGAAAGAATATATAATCAATAGGCTCTTTGGTATCTTCCAGAATTTCCAAACCTACCGTTCCCTGTCCGGAAATGACGGATTCATCGTCAAACGGATGAACGAAAACTGCATTTTTTGTCTGACTGTATTGAAGTGCTTCATTGTAGGCATCATCAAAAGTATCGCCTTTCAGTACCACCTCGATATGTTCTTTGCCGAAGAGCTTTACCTGTTTTATTTTTTGTGCCGGCGTGGTAACAGGCATATAGATAACCGCGTTTATATTCAGTTTTCTACACGCGAAAGCCACGCCCTGGGCGTGATTTCCGGCACTTGCACATACCACCCCGGATTTTGCACCGTTTTCACTAAGGCTGCTTATTTTATGATAGGCACCGCGTAATTTATAGGAGCGTACCGGCTGTAAATCTTCCCGTTTTAAGTAAACCTGAGCGGCAAACCGCTCGCTCAGGTTTTCGTTTTTCATAAGAGGCGTATGAACCGACACTCCTTTAAGGTTTTCGGCTGCTGCTCTTATACTTTCTAAATTGATCATGTGGTTTGAGGTCTTAATTTTCGGACTTGCATGCCGGTTTGCCAAAGTTCGCTTTGATGGATCTCGTGGAGTTCTTCGTTGAGTTTTTCTCTGTAATCCGGTTTGCTGTTGGCTTCGATCACAATTGCGGCTTCTTTTCCGGACAGCACATGGTCATATAATTCATTAAAGACAGGAGTGGTGGCTTCTCTGAATCTTCCTTTCCAGTCCAGTGCTCCGCGTTGTGCGGTCGTACTGCAATTGGCAAACATCCAGTCCATTCCGTTTTCCGCCACCAAAGGCATCAGACTTTGGGTCAGTTCTTCCACGGTTTCATTGAAGGCTTCACTTGGCGAATGTCCGCGTTCGCGGAGCACCTGGTACTGCGCCTCAAAAACACCTGCGATCGCCCCCATCAGAACGCCCCGTTCGCCGGTCAGATCGCTGTATACCTCTTTTTGAAAAGTGGTTTCAAACAGATAACCCGAACCGATGGCAATGCCTAATGCCAGCGCTTTTTCTTCAGCTTTTCCGGTTGCATCCTGAAAAACGGCATAACTGGAGTTTAACCCTTGCCCTTTTAAAAATAAGGTTCTCAGCGATGTTCCTGAACCTTTCGGTGCCACTAGAAATACATCAACATCTTTAGGCGGCACGATGCCTGTTTTTTCGTGAAAAGTAACACCAAATCCGTGCGAAAAATACAGCGCTTTCCCTGGGGTCAAATGTTTTTTCATGGTTTCCCATGCCTGGATCTGCCCGGCATCCGACAGTAAATTCATAAGGAGCGTTCCTTTTTCGCATGCGGTTTCCACATCGAAAAGGGTTTCATCTTCCACCCACCCGTCTGCTAGCGCTTTCTCCCAACTCCTGGTTCCTTTTCTTTGCCCGACAATTACTTTTACTCCATTGTCTTTCAGATTCAGGGCCTGTCCCGGACCCTGCACTCCGTAACCGATGACCGCTACCGTTTCGTTTTTTAATATTTCTCTCGCTTTTTCAGGGGAAAACTCTTCCCGGGTTACGACATTTTCTGTCACGCCGCCAAAATTTAATTGTGCCATTGAGTATTGATTTTTTTAATTCAGTTCTAATTCTTTTAAATAAGTGCTTAAGTCTTTCATCGGTTTGCTTACGGCCACCCGTCCGGAGCAGGCAAATTCCAGAATACCAAATGGTTTCAGTTTTTCAAATAAAACCTGGGTTTCGGCTTTATGTCCTGTTTTTTCAATGATGATGAAATCGGGATCTACCGTAAGAATCTTCGCGCTGTTTTGCCGTACTACCTGCTCTACATCGTTTGACTTAAATCCGGTTGTTTTTATTTTATACAGCGCAATCTCCTGATGTACCACTTCATCATCCGTGTGCACAAAGACTTTCAACACATCGATTAATTTGTCTGTCTGACCCACCACTTTATCAATTTTTTCTCTTGTAGTTCTCAGAACGATGGTGTAGCGGTGGACGTTGTTTACTTCAGTTTCCGAAGCCGTGATGCTGTCGATGTTTAAATGGCGTCTTGTAAAGATGATGGTAATACGGTTGAGCATGCCGATGGTGTTTTCCGTAAATATGAATACGGTAAAAATTTGATCTGGGGTTTCCATTTTGTCCATTTTTTTAAATTATTGTAATCGGATTTCAGCTACAGAGGCGCCGGTGGGCACCATCGGGAACACATTGTCTTCTCTGGCTACTTTCACCTCCAGCAGAAAGGCGTTTTCTGTGTTTAAAAGTCGGTCCAGTGCGTCGTTCAAATCTTCCTGTTTTTCTACTTTTTCTCCTCTGATGTTGTACGAAGCCGCGAGTGCAACAAAATCCGGACTTTGAATGTCGGTAAATGAATATCTTTTTTCAAAGAACATTTGCTGCCATTGCCTCACCATTCCTAAATAACCATTGTTTAAGATGATGATTTTCACGCCGGTACTGTTCTGCATAATTGTTCCCAGTTCCTGTAAAGTCATTTGGAAACCACCATCGCCAATGATGGCAACAACCTGCTTTTCAGGATTTGCCATTTTTGCTCCGATCGCTGCAGGAAGGGCAAATCCCATCGTACCCAATCCGCCGGAGGTAACATTGCTTTTGGTTTGATTGTATTGATAGAACTGCGCCGCCATCATTTGATGTTGCCCTACATCGGTGACGATCACTGCATTACCGTTGGTTTTCCCGGAAAGTAAATCAATTACCAAATCCATTCTAAGCTCATCTGAAAATTCTTTTTTTCTGTTTTCAGACAATACATCCAGTTCATTTTGTTTTGCATGATGAAATTCATCCAGCCAATTCTGATGACTTTGTTGCTCGGCCAACTCAGTTAATACGGTCAGGGCATCTTTAGCGTTGGCTAAGACCCCGATATCTGCTTTGATGATTTTATTGATTTCGGCAGCATCAATGTCGATGTGGATCACTTTTGCCTGTTTTGCATATCGCGAAACATCACCCGTTACCCGGTCGTCGAAACGCATACCGACTGCCAGCAAGACATCGCATTCATTGGTTTTTACGTTCGGTGCGTAATTGCCGTGCATTCCTACCATTCCCACAAACAGAGGATGATGACCTGGAAACGCTCCTAAACCCAGTAGGGTAGAGGCGACCGGAATTCCGGTTTTTTCAGCAAATGTCAACAGTTCTTCTTCCGCATTGGCAAGCATAATTCCCTGTCCGATAATCATCAGAGGTTTTTTCGCTTTGTTCAATACCGCTGCCGCGGTCTGTACCTGTTCTAAATTTAGTTTTACTTCCGGTTGGTAACTTCTGACGGCGGAGCACTTTCTGTACAGAAAATCCACTGACTCAAACTGGGCATCTTTGGTAATATCCACCAGTACCGGACCGGGTCGCCCGGAACCTGCGATGTAAAAAGCTTTGGCCAGGATCGGAGCAATATCTTCTGCTTTCGTTACCTGGCAATTCCATTTTGTCACGGGCATTGAAATTCCCATGACATCTGTTTCCTGAAAAGCGTCGGTCCCCAAAAGATGCGAGGCCACCTGCCCCGTAATACAGACCAAAGGAGTGGAATCTATTAAAGCATCTGCCAATCCGGTGATTAAATTAGTGGCGCCCGGGCCGGAAGTGGCGAATACGACTCCTGTTTTTCCCGAAGTTCTGGCAAAACCCTGTGCTGCGTGAATCGCCCCCTGTTCGTGGCGGGTAAGGATGTGCTTCACTTCCTGCGCATGGTGAAAAAGTGCGTCGTAAACCGGCATAATAGCGCCGCCCGGGTACCCGAAAACAGTGGTTACCCCTTCTGCTTTCAAACTTTGTATCACCGCTTCAGAACCGTTCATTTTTTGTTTTTGCACGGATTTATTCTGGTCTTTTTTTGATAATATTGTTGTTTCCATTGTTTTTATTTATCGGTTACACAGCCAGTAGAAGCACTGGACACAGATTTTGCATATTTGTACAGCACGCCCCTTTTCACTTTGAGCGGTGGGGCAGTCCATTGTGATTTTCGGTGTTGCAGTCCCGCCTCACTTACCTTCAGATTAACCAGTCTGTTCTTCACATCAATGGTGATCACATCACCATTTTGAACCAAAGCAATGTTTCCTCCTTCAATAGCTTCCGGGCAAATGTGTCCGACCACGAATCCATGCGTTCCTCCTGAAAACCGCCCATCGGTAATGAGGGCCACATCATTTCCCAGACCGGCGCCCATCAAAGCTGAAGTTGGTTTCAGCATTTCCGGCATTCCGGGTCCTCCTTTTGGCCCACAGTAACGGATTACCACCACATCACCTTTCTGTATTTCACCGTTTTTGATGGCCGTATTGGTGCTTTCTTCATCGTCGAAAACTTTGGCTTTGCCTTCAAAAAAATCACCTTCTTTACCGCTGATTTTCGCAACACTTCCTTCGGTGGCAAGGTTTCCGTAAAGAATCTGTAAATGTCCGGTTGATTTTACAGGCTGATCCAGTGTTCTGAATACCTCTTGCCCTGGACTTAATCCCGGAATGTTTTCTAAATTTTCAGCCATTGTTTTTCCGGTAACGGTTAAACAGTCACCATGAAGCAGGCCTTTTTCCAACAGGTATTTCATCACGGCAGGGGTGCCGCCTACCTGGTGCAGATCTTCCATCAGGTATTTTCCGCTGGGTTTTAAGTCGCCCAAAACCGGCAGTTTATCACTCATTTTCTGAAAATCATCAATGCTTAATTCCAACCCAACCGAATCTGCCATCGCGATTAGATGCAGTACCGCATTGGTAGAACCGCCCAAAACCACTACCATGGTAAGGGCATTTTCAAATGCTTTCGGGGTCATAATATCTGATGGTTTAATGTCCTTTTCCAGCAACACACGGAGTGCTGCACCTGTCTCCAGACATTCCCTTTGTTTTACCTCATCTACCGCAGGATTAGACGAACTGTACGGCAGGCTCATCCCCAAAGCTTCGATCGCGGAAGCAAGGGTGTTGGCCGTATACATTCCTCCACAGGCACCCGCCCCGGGACATGCGCAGCGGATGGTTCCGTTATAGTCTTCCTCCGAAATACTGTTGTTTATTTTTGCTCCCAAAGCTTCAAAAGCCGAGACAATATTGAGTTTTTTATCTTTATAATTTCCTGAATGAATAGTGCCGCCATACACCATCAGTCCCGGACGGTTCAAACGGCCCAAAGCGATGACAGAACCCGGCATGTTTTTGTCGCAACCCACCACTGCCGCAACAGCATCATAATACTGTGCATTGACCACCGTTTCGATGGAATCAGCAATTACATCACGGGAAACAAGGGAGTAGCGCATCCCGTCGGTTCCATTGGCCATTCCGTCACTCACCCCGATGGTATGAAAGATCAGTCCAACCAAACCGGCTTCCTGAACTCCTTTTTTTACGGTTTTGGCTAAACCGTTCAAGTGCATATTGCACGTATTTCCTTCGTACCCCGTGCTTACAATTCCGACCTGCGCTTTTTCCATATCGGCATCTGTAAGCCCTATTCCGTAGAGCATAGCCTTGGAAGCTGGCTGTCCTGGATTTTGGGTGAAGGTTTTACTATATGTGTTGAGTGCTTTCATACCGTTTCTGTATTTAAGGTGTTTACGGTGTTTCTCACTTTTTGAGCATAGGCGGTCTGCAGTTGGTAGCCCAGGGATTTTTTCCACTCCAGAGGAAAATGATAATCATCTACCGATGCTATTCCCACCACTTCGGCAGCTGTTCCGCAGTAAAATGCGCTGTCGGCTTGTAATAAATCTTCTTTAGTGAAATTTCCTTGTTGTACTTCCAATCCTAATTGTTCGGCTAATTCCAAAACCGTAGATCTGGTGATTCCCGGAAGGATATTTCCCAATTGAGGCGTGAATAATTTTCCCTCTTTTTCAAAAAATAAATTCGCTCCCGGACCTTCAGCTAAAAAACCATCGCTATCCAACAGCAAGGCTTCATCAAAACCTTTATCTTTTGCTTCGGTAGTTGCCAAGATAGAATTGACATAATGACCGCAGATTTTTGCTTCGATATGGATGGATTTTGGATGCGGACGACAATAGGAAGAAACCGTTAAGCGCAATAATTTTTCACCTAAATAAGCTCCCCAATCCCACACAGCGATCATCAGCGAAACGCTCGTAGGTTTTGTCAAACTCATATTTGGGGCGCAATATACCAGCGGTCGGATGTAGGCATTCTTTAAATTGTTTTTTTTCAGCAATTCGTAGGTGGCTTCAACTAATTCTTGAACTGTATAATCCAAAGGAATTTTCACCAGTTCGCAGGATTTTTTTAAACGTTCGTAATGTTCTTCGGCTTTAAAAACCTTGGTTCCGTGTTCTGTTTCGTAAGAACGGATGCCTTCAAAAGCACCATAACCATAATGAAGGGTTTGACCATACAGATCGGTTGTACATTCGGTGGCTTTTACAAATTTTCCGTCCAGATAAAGGACTGTTTCGTTGTTGAAATACATTGTTTTTTACTTTTTTATTGAGTTGATAATTGATTTTTAGGAATAAAAAAAAGCCTTTCCCGAAATGAGAAAGGCTTACAGTTTGGCATACAGCAGCATCTCTCACGGTGGCGAGTTGATAATAATGCTGATAATAATATTGTTGGTATATAAATTCATTTTCTTGTTTTAATTTCATAAAAAAAGCCTCCTGATTTCTCGGGAGGCTTTCAAATATATCTTTCGATTACATCAAAATTATTCCTCCCCGGAATGTGAAATCACACCCGAAATAATAATTGAAGAAATAATAATTGAATTGTACATTTTCTTTGTTTTGTGATGCAAACCTAACTCGTAATTTTTAAACCAGCAAATTTTTCAGCGTTTTTTTTAATTAAAATTTTCATTGCAATTAAAAATTATAAAAGACTATTTGATGAATTGATGAAGTAAAAACCTTGTAAATCTCTACTATTGAAGCATATTTCTTTTTTTAAGATTTAAAATTTATCCCCCGCTTCCGCACGAAATGAAATTCGACGAAGTCAATCCTTTCGTGTGGCCATTGCAATAAAGCCATTTTTTTAGTTCATTAAATTATTTTTATCTTTATTA
>NZ_DAMBHK010000086.1:0-3112 GCF_032060305.1 Kaistella sp.
ACTGTGAAAAACTGCTGCTTTCATATCTTTATTTTTTAGTGTTGGTGAAAAATGATGTATCAAATATTTGACCACTATTTTAAATTCTCTTTAGTTCTAAAGGAATGTCAAAGGAATGTCAAAGGAATGTCAAAGGAATGTCAAAGTAAAGGGTAAGAAATCTCCGGTTCCAGGTTGCGGGAATATAAAAAAACCTTAATTCCCAAACCGTGTTTTCACCCTAAACCGGTTGGTGGTTATTTTTTACATTATAAAAAAAAAGCCCCGACAGACGGAGCTTAATTAAAAAGCGCTGTTAGAGCTTGGAGCTCTAACAGCGCTGTATATGATTCAGAATCAATTATCCTTTCGCGCCTCTTTCGATACGCTTTCTTTCGTTTTCAGAAAGAACTTTCTTACGCATTCTGATGAAGTTCGGAGTTACCTCGATGGCTTCGTCGCCCTGGATGTATTCCATACATTCTTCAAGAGAGAATAAGATTTTCGGAGCGACGCTGCCGTCTTTATCCTTCCCTGATGCACGCATGTTGTTCAGCTGTTTTGCCTCAACAATGTTTACCACCAAATCTCCAGGTTTGTTCTGTTCGCCCACGATCATACCTTCGTAGATTTCCTCACCCGGATCAACAAAGAATTTACCTCTGTCCTGAAGTTTCGCAATCGAGTATTCTGTAGCCGGTCCCTGACCTTTACTCACCAAAACACCTACCAGTCTTCCTGGAATTGCTCCTTTGAAAGGCTTGTAATCTACGAAACGGTGCGCCATAATAGCTTCACCCGCAGTTGCAGTAAGCATTTGAGAACGCAGACCGATTAATCCTCTTGAAGGAATTTCGAATTCCATGTGCTGCATTTCACCTTTGGTTTCCATGATGTGAAGATCACCTTTACGCTGTGTAGCCAAATCGATTACTCTTGATGCATATTCTTCAGGTACGTCAACTACCATTGATTCGTACGGCTCGCATTTAACACCATCAATTTCTCTAAGGATTACCTGCGGCTGCCCGATGGTCATTTCGTAACCTTCTCTTCTCATCGTTTCGATCAAAACAGAAAGGTGAAGAATACCACGTCCGAATACCAGGAAGGTGTTTGCATCTTCAGTAGGCTCTACTCTTAATGCTAAGTTTTTCTCTAACTCTTTCATCAACCTTTCTTTCAGGTGATTTGAAGTTACATATTTACCGTCTTTTCCGAAGAAGGGAGAGTTGTTGATGGAGAATGTCATGTTCAAAGTCGGCTCATCGATAGCGGTACGCGGCAATGGATCCGGATTTTCAAGATCTACGAATGAATCACCGATCTGGAATTTATCGAAACCTACAATCGCGCAGATATCACCTGCTTTTACTTCCTGAACTTTCTTTTTACCGAGACCTTCAAAAACGTATAATTCCTTTACTTTTCCTTTGATGATGTTGCCGTCTTCCTGTGCCAGACCAATCCATTCCGATTCTTTTACAGAACCCTGGGTGATTTTACCAATCGCGATTCTCCCAAGGAAAGAAGAGAAATCAAGAGAAGTAATCTGCATTCTCAGCGGACCTTCCTTCGCATCAGGAGCAGGAACGTGCTCTAAAATACCGTCTAAAAGTGGGAAGATATTATCTGTAGGCTCCAGTGAAGTATTGAACCAGCCCTGTTTTGATGAACCGTAGAATGTAGGGAAATCAAGCTGTTCTTCGGTAGCGTTAAGGTTGAAGAACAGATCAAATACCTGATCGTGAACTTCGTCCGGACGGCAGTTTGGCTTATCAACTTTGTTAATTACCACAACCGGTCTAAGGCCTAATTCCAAAGCTTTCTGAAGTACGAAACGCGTCTGCGGCATTGGTCCTTCGAAGGCATCTACCAAAAGTAAAACTCCGTCAGCCATTTTCAGTACTCTTTCCACCTCACCACCGAAATCGGCGTGACCGGGCGTATCGATTACATTAATTTTGGTGTCTTTATAAGTTACCGAAATGTTTTTTGATAAGATGGTAATTCCACGCTCTCTTTCAAGGTCATTATTGTCCATGATAAGATCACCGGATTCCTGATTTTCGCGGAAAACACTGGTGGCGTGAATGATTTTGTCGACCAGTGTAGTCTTTCCGTGGTCAACGTGCGCAATGATTGCGATATTTCTAATGTTTTGCATAATCGTTTTTTGACGGTGCAAAAGTAATCTTTTTTACCGGATAATTTGCAAACTGATATAGAATTAACAGAAATTAATACAGAAAATTAAAGAAAGTTTAATTGAGGTAGTCAGGAGTGGGTTTGGTTACCGGCCTATCTGTTTTGATTAGATGAGAATTCCGCAGCGTCAGTGCATGGAAAAAGCGGCTTCATCGGCCGCTTTGGGAACAGATTGATATGTAAATCTAGTTCTGCCTTAAGTATGAATAAAGATCATCTTTTAAATGAACTCTTTTTTTGCGTAAATCGGTTAAGTGATCGTCGGTAGTGTGATTCTGTTCTCCTTCTTCGTAATGCTGAATGAGCGCGTTTACCTCCTCATAATTCACATACATTTTTCTGAAAATTTCGTCATTCAGCTTCAGGACATTGATTTTGTCTGTGTATTCAGGAAATTCGTGGGTTAGGTTGTGGTTTTCCATGACTTTAAATTTTAGGAATTTTGATAGATTAAAGTTAAGGAAAATATTAAACCAACGGTACATGAAAATTATCACATCCTCAAAGCCAGTACAAAAATAAACGCTAAAGTTCTGAGGCTTTAGCGTTGGTAATTGTTGGCGTTATTTTTTGGTTGTTATATGAATTTCGTTGGCTTTGCTGCCGTTGTATCCTTTCTTATAAACATTCATTCTTTCGATGCGGTTGGGGGACAGGCTGTTCATTTCTTCCTGTGTCACAAGTTTACCGTCGATATAGATGTTCACTTCTTTCTTTTCGTTCTGGAAAACAATATCCGCGGAGTTCTTTCTCTTTGCTGCTTCTGCTGCAGCTTTTTCAGCTTCTTTTATCCGCATTTGGAATTCTGGTGAATTAACCTGCTTTTCAACTTCTCTGGCGCGTTTCTCAGCTTCTTCAATCTGCTTTTTGAACTCAGGTGAATTAACTTTCTTTTCCATTTCTAATGCTTTGCGCTCGGCTTCCT
>NZ_DAMBHK010000086.1:3212-8087 GCF_032060305.1 Kaistella sp.
GGTCTGGTAAAAATTAATGTCCCCGATTTTTTCTCTGGTGTATCTGCGTTTCAGCAGTTCTATTTTAAAGATTCCGTAGAGGAGTCTGGTCAGGAAAAAGAGAGCAGCCACTCCAAAACCGAGAGCAGTAAACTGATAATAAAAGTGATCATGGCTTAAATTTTTTGATTCGTTAATGTTATTTAATTTATTAAGCAACATATAAATACCGCTGTTTACTTCAACTGTAAAATAATCTACTTTCAGAAGCGGAAGCAGCAGACTGATGACCAAAACAGCAAGCATATAAAACCGGTTGTAATGATGAAAAGTCCTGTCTTTAAGAAACAACCGGTAGTAGCAAAACATTACACCCGATGTTAAAATAACTTTTGCCAGATAAAGAAAAAAGAGTTGCATGTCTTTTATTTTTTGAGTTCGTTGAGGAGCATTTCCAGATCTTCCACACTCATTTCGTTCTTTTCAACCAGAAATGAAACTGCGTTTTTGTAAGAGCCCTCGAAATAATTCTTCACCAGGCTTTTCATTGATTTCCCACTGTATCTCTCTTTTGAAATTAAAGGGAAATACTGGTGCTGGCGACCATGAACTTCATAATCTACAAAATCTTTTTCCTTCAGCACTTTTAATATGGTAGAAACGGTATTGGTGTGCGGTTTGGGTTCGGGAAAAAGCTCAAGGATGTCTTTAAGAAAGCCTTTTTCGATCTCCCAGAGGTACTGCATTACCTGTTCTTCAGCTTTTGTTAATTGAGCAATTTGCATATCACTATTTATTTAGTGATACAAATGTAGGAATTAAATCTGTTCTTACAACTATTTTTGTAGTGATAATATGAAATTTATTTTAAGTATTTGATTATCAGTTATAAAAATTAGAAGTTATCCCCGATGTGACTTTCATATATATTATTGAGAATTTGTGTAAAAACCTTATCTTTGCACACCTTAATTTAAACTGCAACACGCCAAAAGTGTCTTGCTAAAAGCAAAAATTTATGAAATGTGGAATTGTAGGTTTGCCCAATGTAGGTAAATCAACCCTTTTTAACTGCCTGAGCAACGCCAAAGCGCAGTCTGCCAACTATCCTTTCTGTACGATTGAACCTAACCTGGGAACGGTTTCCGTGCCCGATCACCGTTTGTTCGAACTCGAAAAACTCGTGAATCCGGAAAGAGTTTTGCCCGCGGTGGTAGAAATTGTAGATATCGCCGGGCTGGTGAAAGGTGCAAGTAAAGGTGAAGGTTTAGGGAACCAGTTCCTGGCCAATATCCGCGAATGCGAAGCTATTATCCATGTATTAAGATGTTTTGAAAACGGCAATATTATTCACGTGGAAGGTTCTGTAGATCCGCTTCGTGACAAAGAAATCATCGATATCGAACTTCAGCTGAAAGATATGGAGGCGATCGCTAAAGCTGCAGAAAAAGCGAAGAAATTCATTAAATCCGGAAAGAAAGAAGATGTGTTGACCTATGAAACACTGGTTAATCTTCAGAAATTTGTAGAAGACGGTAAGAATGCCAGAGAATTCCCGATGGATGATTTTGCAAAGTCTGTGATTTCTGAAATTCAGCTGCTGACCAACAAACCTGTGCTTTATGTTTGTAATGTGGATGAAAATTCCATTAAAAACGGCAACGAATGGATTGCAAAGATCGAAGAAATGGCAGCAAAAGAAAATGCTGAAGTTGTAGTGCTGGCTGCTCAGATTGAAGCCGACATCAACGAACTTGAAACTTTTGAAGAAAGACAGATGTTCCTGGAAGAACTTGGTTTGGATGAACCCGGTGTTAACAAACTCGTTAGAAAAGCTTACGATTTACTTAAACTACAAACCTATTTCACCGCCGGCGTGAAAGAAGTACGTGCTTGGACGATTGGTCAGGGCTGGACAGCGCCTCAGGCCGCAGGCGTGATTCATACCGACTTCGAAAAAGGATTCATCCGTGCAGAAGTGATTGGATATGATGATTTTGTAACGTACGGTTCTGAAGCCAAAGTAAAGGAAGCCGGAAAAATGAGGGTAGAAGGCAAAGAATACATTGTTAAAGACGGTGATGTAATGCATTTCCGATTCAATGTATAATTAAAAATTTTTAGATATTAAAAGCAGATTTCATAAAATCTGCTTTTTTTATTGCTTATCTTTGATTGTATTTGTTAGAGCATCGGTAATACTAAATTCGTGATCAGAGAATATTACTGAGTCGTTCTAAGAAGCAGAATTCTACAATGTCCTCCAAAAGTAAAAATATGTGGTTTACTAAATCCATCGAAGACACATTAAAAACGCTTAACGTAAATCCCGAAACGGGGCTTACTTCCGAAGAAGCCGTCAAAAGGCTGAAACAGTTTGGACCCAACCGGCTGGAAGCAAAAAAGAAAAAAACGATTCTTCAGATCTTTATTTCTCAGCTTAACGACTGGCTGATTTATGTACTTTTTGCTGCGGTAATCATCACTTTTCTAATGGGTGAATATGTGGATTCCGTGATTATTGTTTTGGTAATTCTCATCAATGCAGGTATTGGGGTCTATCAGGAATTAAAAGCCGGAAAAGCCATTGAAGCCCTGATGGAACTCTCTTCCCCGAAAGCATTAGTGAAAAGGGATTCCCATACCAAAGAAATCGACAGTTCTGAACTTGTTCCCGGCGACATTGTAATTCTGGAAGCTGGGAGAATTATTCCCGCTGATCTCCGCCTTATTGAAACGGCTAATCTACAGACCGAAGAGTCGGCGCTGACCGGAGAATCGGTTCCTGAGCATAAAAAGGCGGAAGATGTTTATGACGATCCCAGTACCCCGATTGGCGATAGAGAAAATCAGGCTTTTATGACTTCGGTGGTAACTTATGGAAGAGGAACCGGCGTTGTTGTAGAAACCGGAATGAAAACCGAGCTTGGTAAAATTGCCCACCTGATTGATAACGAAGAAACTACCAAGACCCCGCTGGAGAAACGTCTGAACGATTTAGGAAAAATGCTGGGCAAAATCGCTGTGGGCATCTGTGTCTTTATTTTTGTGCTTTCGTGGTTTCAGGGCAGGGATCTGGCGGAGATGTTCCTTACGGCAGTATCGCTTGCGGTAGCTTCTATTCCTGAAGGATTGGCAGCCATTGTAGCGGTGGTGCTTTCAATTGGAGTAACCTCCATGTCGAAGAAAAATGCCATTATCCGGCGGCTTCCGGCGGTAGAAACGCTGGGTTCTGTTAATGTGATCTGTTCCGATAAAACAGGCACTTTAACCATGAATAAAATGACGGTTACCCAACTTTTTACTTCAGACGGTCTTATTGATTTGGATGATGATCAGCAGGAAAAAATTTCCAACTCCGCAAAAATGCTTGCCAAGGGAATGATTCTTTGCTCCGACGCGACGCTGGAAAACGGTGATTCCACCGGAGATCCTACAGAAGTTGCGCTGCTGGTTCTGGGTGATACGATGGAGATCGACAGGAAAGATTTAAGCAAAAATACCAGAAGAATTAATGAGAAAGCCTTCGACAGCGACCGGAAAATGATGTCGGTTCTGGTAAAGGAAGAGGATGGAGATTATAAAGTCTTCACAAAAGGTGCTTTGGGAAGTCTGAAAAAAGTCTGCACAAAGATTTTTATTGATGGCGAAATCCGCGATATTTCAGACATTGATTTTGAAAAGTTCACCAATACGGCTAGGAAAATGTCGGATAACGCATTACGAACATTGGCGCTTGCGTACAAGCCTGCAACAAAGGAAACACAACCCGAAGAAATGGAGCAGGATCTTGTACTGCTTGGGCTTGTAGGGATGATGGATCCGGCCAGAGACGAAGTGAAGCCTTCGATCGCGCTTGCCAAAAACGCCGGAATCAGGACGGTTATGATTACGGGTGACCACAAAAACACAGCGTTTGCCATCGCTAAAGATCTGGACATTGCGCAGAATATCGATCAGGTCATTACCGGTCCTGAACTCGATGAATTCAGCGATGAAGATTTAAGGAGAAATGTAGATCAGTATCTGGTGTATGCCCGGGTGTCGCCGGAACATAAAGTAAAAATTGTATGGGCCCTGAAAGCCAACGGCAATATCGTTTCCATGACCGGTGATGGTGTAAATGACGCGCCATCCTTAAATGCAGCAGACATTGGGGTAGCGATGGGAATTACTGGCACCGATGTGGCCAAAGGCGCGGCGGATATGATTCTTACGGATGATAACTTCTCCACCATTGTAAAAGCTATAGAGCAAGGCAGAAATATTTACAGTAATATTAAGAAATCGGTTATTTTTTTACTGACCTGTAACCTTGGCGAAGTGGTGCTGATGGTTATGGCATTGGTTATTGGTTGGGCATCGCCACTTATTGCGACGCAACTTTTATGGATTAATTTAATCACCGATTCGCTACCGGCCATCGCACTGGGAATGGATAATGGCGACCCGGATGTGATGAATGAAAAACCCCGCAATCCAAAAGAAAATTTCTTCTCCAACGGCGCAGGTCTGCAGGCTGTTTTAGGGGGCCTTTTCATAGGTTTAATCTGCTTTTTCGCGTTTTGGTACGGATATTACGAAATGGGATATTCGCCTTCTGACAAAAATGTTCCGGAAGAAGTAGTTAAAAATGCGCGTACTTTGGCGTTCATGGTATTGGTGTTTGCCCAGCTTTTCTATTCTCTGGGCCTGAGAAATATGAAAAAAAGCATCTTCGAAGTGGGTCTCTTTACCAATAAATACCTGATTGGGGCTATTGTTCTTGGGATTCTGCTTCAGGTTCTGGTACTTTTTGTACCCGTATTGCGGGATGCATTTAAACTTCATATGCTTGATCAGAAAGGTTGGATGATGGCTGCGGTACTCGGGCTGCTGCCACTTGCCGCGCACGAA
>NZ_DAMBHK010000087.1:0-7907 GCF_032060305.1 Kaistella sp.
ACCGGTTTAATTACATTAGATTTAGGATACAAAAATACAGGCGCTACCTTAAGCGACATCACTTACCTTGATGGTGACAACGGGGAACTGTATTACAGAGGTTATCCTATCGAGCAAATTGCAGAAAAATCTAATTTTACCGAAGTAATGTATTTGTTGCTTCATGGTGAACTTCCAAATAAGGATCAGTTCGCTAAATTCGAAGGTGGAATCAAAAATTACAACTTCGTAGCCGATGAAATGAAGAAAATTCTTGACGTATTCCCAAGATCTGCGCATCCTATGGGTGTTTTGTCTTCCCTTACGTCAGCACTTACTGCATTTAATCCTAAAGCGGTTAACGTAAACTCAAAAGAAGAGATGGATCACGCTGCGGAAATGCTTCTTGCTAAATTCTCTCACCTTTGTGCTTGGACTTACAGAAAAAAATTAGGTTTACCAATCAACCACGGAGATAATAGCTTAAATTATGTAGAAAACTTCTACAAAATGTGTTTCCGTCGTCCGAATATCGAATTTGAACTCGATCCGGTTGTTGTAGGAGCCTTGGATAAATTATTGATTCTTCACGCAGACCACGAGCAAAACTGTTCTACTTCTACTGTGAGAATGGTGGGTTCCGCACACACAGGTCTTTTCGCTTCAGTTTCTGCAGGTATTTCTGCACTTTGGGGTCCGCTTCACGGTGGTGCCAATCAGGCAGTAATCGAAATGCTTGAAATGATTGAACAGGATGGTGGCGATGTTGCAAAATATGTAGAAAAAGCAAAAAATAAAGATGATAACTTCCGTTTAATGGGCTTCGGACACAGAGTTTACAAGAACTTCGATCCGCGAGCAACCATCATCAAAAAAGCGGCAGACGATATTTTAAATTCTTTAGGAATCGAAGACAAAGCTTTAGATATCGCAATGCAGCTGGAAAGAGTAGCCCTGGAAGACGAATATTTCGTAAGCAGAAAACTCTATCCAAACGTAGATTTCTACTCAGGAATCATCTACAGAGCATTAGGAATCCCAACCGAAATGTTTACCGTAATGTTCGCATTGGGAAGACTTCCAGGATGGATTTCACAATGGAAAGAAATGCGTCTGCACAACGACCCAATCGGAAGACCAAGACAGGTTTACCAAGGCGCGCAAAAACGCGATTATGTAGATTTAAGCGCAAGATAATTTGCAAATTCTTATACAATCCCTTTCAATTTTTTTGAAGGGGATTTTTTTTGGCGCATATCTCAGTTTTCCGTGTGCAACTCTAAGAAATGATCCCGCAACCTTTTGAAATGGCTCCGCAGACAATAGAAATGGATGCGCAAGTGTTAGAAACGGTTCCGCAAGTGTCAGAAATGGTTCCGCAAGTGCGAGAAATGGATGCGCAAGTGTTAGAAATGGATGCGCAATAATTTTTATTGATTTTTTTAACTAAATTCATAAAAAAATGATGATAAAATTATGAAAATGTTAATCTTGAGCAACTAAGTGTTAAGTATACAGTGAAATATAAAACTAATGAAAAGCTTCCGAGAATTATGAAACCAAAAATTTGAAAATTTCAGTATCTTAACACTCTAGAATATTTTAAATTTTATCAACTACTCAGGATCAAACCAAAACTTTGTCATCCTGAGGTTATAGAAGGATAAAAAAAAACTTTTCCAAAAAACAATGAATAAATTTTCTGCAATCGCATTTTTATTTTTAATTCTATTTTCCTGCAAAAAGGTAGAAAAAACTTCAATCAATCTTGAACTAAAAAAAGAGCTTTCAGAAATTGAATTCCGCGATCAGGCAGTACGCTTTATTACAGACCAAACACCAAAGGACAGCCTTGACCTGATTGCAAAAAGGATTAAGGTAGATCCAACCTATTTCAAAAACAATTATAAATCAGTTTCGGTTACTTTAGATGGGGAAAATATTAAAAGAGTAGAAGAAATTATTGCGAAATATGGTTATCCCGGAAAAGCTCTTGTTGGAACTCCGCAAAACCGTGCAGCTTGGATTGTAATTCAACATTCTTCACCCCAAGTTATTCAAAAATATTTACCAATGCTTCGTGAAGCAGTTAAAAATGGCGATCTTGATAGACAATCGTTGGCTATAACGGAAGACAGAAACCTAATGTATCAGGGAAAAAAGCAAATTTATGGTTCTCAGTTTTTTGAAGTAAATGGGAAACCCGCTTTTTGGCCAATTGAAAATTCCGAAAAAGTAAATGAATTAAGAAAAGAAGCTGGTTTTGTTCAAACAATTGAAGAATATGCCAAAGATTTATACGGGAATGATTTTCAATATAAAATTTATACAATAGAAGAGGTGAAGAAATTACAAGCACAATAAATAGCATCAATAGGAACGGGCTTTATCCCGTTTATAAAAGAGGAAAATCGATCGGCTTTAGCCAAATTTATAAAATGAAATTTTCAAAGAAAACGGGTTTTATTTCTTTCATAGTATTTATTTTTATAAATGTTATTGTGTTTTATCTTATAAGAGAAAGCATTGGAATATCTGATATTTTAGCACACGTTGAAAATGATGAATTAATTAAAACCCTTTAAAATAAACAACTTTTATTGAAATTTTCACTTCAATTCTTTAATCATTGACATTGCTGTCATACTTTTTATAATATTTTTGATAACAAAATATAATTTCAAATTTTTGAAAACATCCATCACGCAACATCAAACACCCATCATAAAATGAAACTAAAAAACTATATCGCCGGTCAGTGGATCGAAGGTTCCGGCAACGAAATTCCTTTATACAACGCCGTGAACGGGGAACTTGTCGCAGTGTCCGATACTGGCGGACTCAATTTCGAAGAGGCGCTTCAGTACGGAAGAACTCTTGGTTATAAAAACCTTTCCTCCATGACTTTCTATGATCGCGGCGAAATGTTGAAAAAAGTAGCTTTGTATTTATTAGAAAGAAAGAAAAAATATTACGAACTTTCCTACAAGACCGGAGCCACGCACGCAGATTCCTGGGTTGATATTGAAGGCGGTTTCGGTACTTTTTTTACCTATTCCGGTTTAGCAAAAAGAATGTTACCCAACACGCCATTTTGGGTCGATGGAGATACGCAGAAAATTTCAGCCAACGGAACTTTCCTCGGAACGCATATTTTAACGCCAAGCGAAGGCGTTTCTGTGCAGATTAATGCCTATAATTTCCCGGTTTGGGGAATGATGGAAAAATTATCAACGTCACTTTTAGCCGGAGTTCCGAGCATTGTGAAACCTGCAACTCCAGGTTCTTATTTGACGAATGCCGTGTTCCAGGACATGATAGAAAGTGGAATTCTTCCCGAAGGCGCTATTCAGGTGGTTTGTGGCGAACCCGGTAATATTTTGGATTATGTTCAGGACGGCGACAGCGTTTTGTTCACCGGCTCTGCAAATACGGGACGAAAATTAAAATCACTTCCTTCAGTTTCTAAAAATGCGGTTCGGTTCAATATGGAAGCAGATTCTCTGAACTGTTCTATTTTAGGACTCGATGCAAAACCCGGAACTCCGGAATTTGATTTGTTCATCAAAGAAGTTTGCAATGAAATGACGACAAAAGCCGGACAAAAATGTACGGCAATCCGCAGAATTATCGTTCCTGAAAATTTAATTGGCGATGTTCAAAATTCTTTGTCAAAGGCATTAGACCAAATAAAAATTGGAAATCCGCTCAACCGTGAGACCAGAATGGGTTCTTTGGTCGGAAAAATTCAGTTTGATGAAGTTCAAAGAAAAATAGATTTATTAAAAGCCGAAACCGAACTCATCTACGACGGAAAACACGATTTAGTTGATGCGGATTACGAAAACGGTGCATTTATGTCCCCAAAACTATTCTTGAACGACAAACCTTTTGATAAAAATATTTCGCACGAAGTAGAAGCATTCGGTCCTGTTTCTACAATCATGCCTTACAAGGATGCGGAAGAAGCCGCCGCTTTGGCAAAACGCGGAAAAGGAAGTTTGGTTGGTTCCATCGTTTCTCACGACGAGAAATTTGTCGCAGAAACTTCCTGGAAAATGGCGACAACCCACGGAAGAATTTTTGTCTTAAATCGTGATAATGCGAAAGAATCTACAGGTCACGGTTCTCCGCTACCTACTTTAATGCACGGTGGACCAGGAAGAGCAGGCGGCGGTGAAGAAATGGGCGGTTTGAATGGGTTGCATTTTTTCTTGCAAAAAACAGCTATTCAAGGTTCACCCGATATTTTGACGGCGATTACTAAAATTTATCAACAAGGCGCAACGCAGAAATTTTCAGATAAACATCCTTTCAGAAAATATTTTGAAGAAGTAGAAATCGGAGATTCTCTAGAAACGGCAGGAAGAACAGTGACAGAAGCAGATATCGTGAATTTTTCGAATGTTTCCTGGGATCATTTTTATGCGCATACCGACGCAACTTCTCTCAATGGAACAATCTTCGATAAAACCGTGGCGCATGGATACTTTATCCTTTCTGCAGCAGCTGGTTTGTTTGTTTCCGGAAAAAAAGGTCCTGTAATCGCCAACTACGGACTGGAAAATGCGAGTTTCTTCAAACCCGTTTATGCGGGAGACACCATTACGGTTTATCTCACGGCAAAAGAAAAAATCAACAAAGGCGTGAAAGGTAGAATTATCCCGAGCGGCGTGGTGAAATGGCTGGTTGAAGTGGTAAATCAGCGCGATGAAATCGTTTGCGTAGCAACAATTCTTACTTTGGTCGCAAAAAAATCTCCTTTCGTTGATTTAAAAACAAAAGAAATTCAGAAAATATTAAATAATCTCACCGAAAATTCAGAAAGAAAATTTGGTTTGATGACGCCTCAATTGATGGTGGAACATGTGGAAGAGGTTTTGCGAAATGGTTTCGGTTCTTTGGAGCCTTCTGACTTTCCTGAAATCCCTGCCGACAAACTCGAGCTGCTTCAGGACTGGATTTATACGGACCAGAAAATCAGGCCGGGTGCACAATATCCGCTCCTTAAAGAAGGGGAAGAACCGCAGTTACGATTTAAGAATCTTACGGAAGCAAAAGAAAAGCTCCTGGAAACTTTGAAAGAATTCCTGATGTATTACCGCGAGAACCCGCAAGCCGAGCATTACCATCCTAGGTTCGGAATGCTGAACAAAGAAATGATGGAACTGTTCCACCGGAAACATTTTACGCACCATTTTGAGCAGTTTAATCTGGTTTAATTTACTGATTTAACATTATAACAGAATGACCTTCGGAGAACAAGTCGTAGAATTCAACAGCAACTTAAAATATACCGGAAAGCTTCCGACAGGCTTTCAGGTAATGAACCCGTTTCTCGACAATCCCGAAACGCTTAAGGTAATGAAGCAGTTCTACGATAAATTCTACACAGATAACGATCGCCGCAGATTCATCATAGGAATCAATCCAAGCCGCCACGGCGCTGGAGTTACAGGCGTTCCTTTTACCGATACCAAAAGATTGGAAACTGTTTGCGGAATCGAGATGAAATCTGCTCACACGCACGAGATTTCATCAGTATTTCTTTATGATGTAATTGAAAATTTCGGCGGACCGCAACTTTTCTATAAAGAATTTTACATCAATTCTCCTTTTCCTTTAGCGATTGTCAGGAATACGATTAAAGGTAATTTAAACGCCAATTACTATGACGACAAAAATCTTTTCGAAGCCGTAAAACCCTTTATGATTCAGAGTTTAAAGGATCATATAAGTTTGGGTTTGGACACTTCGGAGGTCTTTATTTTAGGAAAAAAGAATGCCAATTTTATTGATAAAATCAACAGTCAGGAACATTTTTTCGATAAAATGACGGTGCTGGAACATCCCAGATATATTCAGCAGTACAAAAGCAAAGAAAAACAATTATACATCGACAAATATTTAATTGCCCTAAATAAAAATTCATGAACAACGGATTCGTAAATACAGAAATCAAAAATCAAATCTCCGAAATCACTTTCGGAACCGAAAAAAGCAATTCATTACCCGGAGAAATCCTGGAAAAACTGGCTCAGACTATTCTTGATGAAGGTGCAAAACCTGAGATTAAAGCCATACTTTTAAAATCTGCCGGTGAAAAAGCTTTCTGTGCAGGCGCTAGTTTCGATGAGTTGCTCGAAATTGACGATTTGGAAAATTCGAAAATATTTTTTGGTGGCTTTGCAAAAGTTCTGAATGCGATGCGATCTTGTGGAAAATTAGTCATCGTCCGCGTTCAGGGAAAAACAACTGGTGGAGGCGTCGGAATAGCTTGTGCAGCCGATTATTGCTTTGCAACAAAAGATGCCGCAATGGCTTTAACAGAATTGAACTTGGGAATCGGACCGTTTGTGATCGGACCTTATGTTGAAAGAAAAATCGGAAAATCGGCCTATTCCGCGATGTCTATCGATGCAGATTTCCGCAGCGCCGATTGGTGCGAAAGACACGATGTTTATCATTCCGTTTCTGAAAATATTGAGGAAATGGATGGGAAAATTGAAGCTTTTATGAAGAAATTATCCGAAAGAAGTGCGGATGCTTTGGCTTTAATCAAGAAAGTATCGTGGGAAGGATCTGAACATTTTGATCAATTAATGCCGGAAAGAATTTTGATGAGCGCAAGTTTAATCCTGGAAGATTCAGCGAAACAGAATATTCAGAAGATTAAGGAAAGATTGAGGATGAAACAATAAAATTCTCTTGAGATTTCAAATGAATTCAGAAAAAAGTGTTTTGATATTAGGGGCCAATTCCGACGTGGCGAAAGAATGTGCGAAACTGTATTTGCAGAAAAATTTCCGCGTGATGATGGCTTCGAGGAATTTAAAATCGATGGAAGATTTCATCAAAGAAAATCATCTGGATTCAAACAAGATTGATTTGCTTTATTTTGATGCGGTGGATTTCGTTTCCCATCAAAAGTTTTATACTGAATTGCCTTTCAAACCAAATGTTGTTTTGTATTCAGCGGGATTTTTGGTTCAAAATGAAAATGCTTTTCAGGATTTTGACAAGACTTTAAAGATGATGCACACGAATTATTCCGGGGCAGTTTCCATCTTGAACATCATCGCGATGGATAAAACCAACAAAAATTTGGAAAGAATCATAGGTCTGTCCTCGCTTTCGGGAGTGCGTGGACGAAAAAGTAATTTCGTTTATGGAAGCACTAAATCGGCTTTCACCACTTATCTGGCCGGACTTCGCCAGGAACTTTCTTCAAGAAATATTAAGGTAAATGTTTTTGTGTTGGGCTATATAAACAGTAAGATTAACCACGGTTTACAATTGAACAAATCTTTAATGATGGAACCGGATTATGTTGCCGGAAAAATTGTGAATGTTGGAAACTCTTTTGTCAATGTTCCTAATTTTAAATGGAAAGCGATTTACAATATTCTTAAAATTTTACCGGAAAGTTGGGTAGCGAAGTTGCCTTAGATTTTTATTTGGGTAGCTTTTTCCGCCTTCCACTCCCGCTTTTTTGCTCGTGGTACCTGCTCACAAAAGAGCTCCGTTCAAGTCGGGCTGCAAAAATCGTTTAAAAAACAAGCTGATATAAAGTAATAAAAAAGCGGAGAAAAAATCTCCGCTTTTAACTTATTCTTTCAGGTTTAATTTCAGTTCCAGTTCATCCAATTGCTCCTTAGCAATTGCTGCCGGTGCATCGATCATCACGTCTCTTCCGGAATTGTTTTTCGGGAAAGCGATGTAATCCCGGATCACTTCATTTCCGTCCAAAATCGCAACCAAACGGTCGAAACCGAAAGCCAAACCGGCGTGAGGTGGTGCTCCAAATTTGAAGGCGTTCATCAGAAATCCAAACTGCGCTTCTGCATCTTCTTTGGTGAATCCTAAAAGATCAAACATTCTGCTCTGCAAATCTTTATCGAAAATTCTTACAGAACCGCCTCCGATTT
>NZ_DAMBHK010000088.1:0-2279 GCF_032060305.1 Kaistella sp.
CCGTAAGAATAAAATTTATATTCGTTTTTAATGGCTTCTTCATAAGCATGCATCAGGAAATCTTTCCCGGCAAATGCCGCAACCATCATCATGAGTGTAGATTTTGGAGTATGAAAATTGGTAATCATGGAGTTAGCCACTCCGAAATCATGTGGCGGGAAAATAAACTTATTTGTCCACCCATGGTACGGGCCAATTTTTTTATTTGATGAAACCGAAGTTTCCAAAGCGCGCATGGTAGTGGTTCCCACTGCGCAAACTCTTCTCTGCTCTGCAACAGCTTTGTTGATGATGTCTGCATTCAGCTGATCGATGATGGCTTCTTCCGACTCCATTTTATGCTTGCTTAAATCTTCAACTTCGATAGGATTGAAAGTTCCGAGACCTACATGAAGCGTAACTTCAGCAAAGTCGATTCCTTTGATTTCTAATCTCTTCATCAGGTGTCTGGAAAAGTGTAAACCTGCAGTTGGCGCTGCTACAGCCCCTTCGTGTTTTGCATAAATGGTTTGGTAACGCTCTGCATCTTCAGGTTCTACGGCTCTCTTGATGTATTTAGGAAGTGGCGTTTCGCCCAGTTCTTTCAATTTAGCACGGAATTCTTCGTAAGATCCATCGTACAGAAATCTTAAAGTTCTGCCTCTTGAAGTGGTATTATCAATTACTTCTGCAACCAGAGATTCGTCTTCAGTGAAAAATAACTTGTTTCCGATTCTTATTTTTCTTGCCGGATCAACCAAAACGTCCCACACACGAGTTTCTTTATCGAGTTCTCTCAAAAGAAAAACTTCAATTTTAGCTCCGGTTTTTTCTTTGTTTCCGTAGAGTCTGGCAGGAAAAACTTTGGTATTATTAAAGATAAAAAGATCGTGCTCGTCGAAATAATCTACCACATCTTTGAATAGTTTATGTTCAATGGTTTCCGTTTTACGGTTGAGCACCATGAGTTTAGCGTCGTCTCGGTGTTCTGCTGGATGTTCTGCCAAAAGTTCTTCCGGCAGGTGGAAGTTGAAATCAGATGTTTTCATTTTTTAAATTACGGTTTAAAAATTAGCCCGAAAACCAAATAATTTTCGGACTGCAAATATACGACTTTGAAAAGGCAAAGTCAAGCGAATAACGATTTATCTAGAAGTTCAGGGTTTTAGGAAGCGTTATTTTAAGTTTTACATCATTATGATCTTCAAGCACAAATTCACAACTCACTTTTTTTTCGGTGATATCGTCGCTTACTACCATATAATTTCCCGGAAAATCTGCATCACTCGGCAACATATAATTAACACTTCTGCTTAAAACGAACATTGGAAACATATTTTTACTGGCCGGTTGCAGGGTAAGAATATGTTTAGCAATAGGTTTTTTTGCTTTTTTTGAACTGAAAATCTGCATTGAAACCTGCTTTGGATAAGATTCTGATATTTCACCAAAAGTAATATACTGCTTTTGATTAATTAAATGTTTCGTGTTGAGTTTGTAGGAATAATCGTATTCAAAAGCGAAAAAAATGTTTCCGTTTGACTTACTTTCTTTTACAGTAAAATGATGTGCCAGATCAGTTTTGGAATCAAAGAGTGTGGCACTAAGATAGTCCGGAACCCTTGTAATTTTTAGGAAATAATTAAAATCATCGGAATTAAAATAATTAACCGATTCTTTAATACCCTTTTTCTTCGCGTTATTAAGTACGTATTTGGTGACGGTATCAAATGAATAAGTCTGTGCAGAGCTCAACACAAACGCAAAAATAAAGGCCAAGAAATAAAATTTTCTCATAAAAATGTTTTTAAGATTTCCCATTCCGCCAGTTTTTTATCGAATGAAACCGTATGAAGAGGACTTGTCGAAGGTAAAACAAATACGGGAATTTCTGCTTCTTGTCCTAAAATTTTCTTTAAATTCTTGAATGATTTCTGGCCGTTGCAGAACACCGCCTTAATGGTAAGATGTTCACGCAGCATTCTTGTAATATCATTTTGCTCCTCATTGCGGATTTTCGTGTCGAGACTTCCCTCTCTTTCGCAGGTATCAATCACATCCCAAAGTGCGATGTTATTTTTCCTGATAATTTCAGTTTTCTTTTGATAATCCGCAGTGAAATCTTCTTCGAAAAGTTGAAAAATAATCTTCCAGAACTGGTTTTGCGGATGTGCATAATATTGCTGCATTTCCAGCGACTTAACACCCGGAACAGATCCTAAAATCAGGATTTTAGAACCTTCTGAAATGATTGGCGGGAAAGATGAAATTCGTTTCTGCATTTTATGACTCAGCATTTA
>NZ_DAMBHK010000088.1:2379-7888 GCF_032060305.1 Kaistella sp.
GAATTTATATTAAAGCCCCAAACCAGCCGGAAAAACTGATTGCAACAGTGGTGAATAATACAAATCAAAACACCATCACCTTTTCGGTTCCCGATGAAGAACTCATTAATTATTTCAGGACAAACCAGAATTCATTAATTTTTGAAATCCAGGCCAATGCGGTAAGCGCTGACCAGATTACGATGAAAATCAATTCCGATTTTAAGGTAAAAGTTCAGTTATAACGTTGTTAATGTCAACAATAAAAAGGCCTCTGATCAAATCAGAAGCCTTTTTTAATTTAGTGATTAAAGCGTTTCTTTCAGCCATTCGAAAAATTCTCTCTGCCAAACCAACCCGTTGTGCGGATTCAGAACCCAATGGTTTTCGTTCGGGAAATAAAGGAATTTCGATTTCAGACCGTGAAGTTTAGCTGCCTGAAAAGCCTGCTGACCTTGCTCATATCCTACCCGGAAATCGAGTCCACCCTGGATGATCATGATGGGCTTGTTCCATTTGTCAACATAATTAGAAGGATTAAATTCTGTATAGGCTTTCGGCATCGGCGTATCTGTTGGTTTGCCCAGATCCCAGTTGGCAAAGAAGAGTTCTTCAGTAGTTCCGTACCAGGATTTCATATCGAAAAGTCCGTCGTGTGCAATAAAGGTTTTGAAACGGTTGTCGTGAATTCCGGCCAGCATAAATACGCTGTATCCACCATAACTCGCACCTACAGCACCCATTCTGTCGTTATCCACGTAAGGCAATGTTTTGGCATAATCTGTCGCTGCCAGATAATCTTTCATTACCTGTCCGCCCCAGTCTTTAGAAATTTCTTCATTCCATTTTGTTCCCCAACCCGGCATTCCGCGACGGTTTGGCGCTACTACGATATAGCCGTTGGCCGCCATCAGAGCAGGACTCCATCTCGTGCTGAAAAACTGTGTAAGCGCAGATTGTGGACCGCCCTGACAGTATAAAAGTGTAGGATATTTTTTATTGGGATCGAAATCCGGTGGATACACAAACCATACGCCCATTTCCTTCCCGTCGGTAGTTTTCACCATTTTAAGTTCCGTTTTAGAAGGCGTGATTTTAGCATAATTCTGCTTATTGACTTCAGTGACCTGAGTCATGGTTCCTTTTTTCAGATCCACCGAAAACAAATCCGCATTATGGTTCATATCAGTTCTGCCAACCAAAAGCGTATTTTTATTTTGCGCGTAAATGGAAGTTACATCAAAATCACCTTGTGTTATTTGCTGAATCTTCGCGGTTTTCGGGCTTAAGGAAAACAATTGTTTTGTTCCTCTAAATGCTGTGGTAAAATACAGCGTTTTGGAATCCTGAGTCCAGAAAACATCGCCCACCACGCTTTCATCCCAATCTTTGGTCAGATTGCGCACTTTGTGAGATTTCCAGTCCATGATTTTGATATCGTTTTTATCAGCTTCGTAGCCGTCTCTTTCCATCGACATCCACAGTAAGGTTTTTCCGTCCGGCGAGAATTTCGGAGCAACATCATATCCTTTGTTGCTTTCAGTAAGATTCTTTGTGGTACCGGAATTAAGATGGTATGCAAAAATATCGGTATTGGTAGACTGCGCATATTCCGCCCCGCTCAAAGGTTTGGTAACATACAGAAGCTGTGTGGAATCCGGGCTCCATACAAAATCTTCTGCGCCACCAAAAGGCCGCTGTGGCGAATCCCACATTTTACCTTCAAGTAAATCCTTGGCATTTTCAACCTTATCGGAAACATTCACCACAAAAACATGATTGTATTTTCCTTCATTAAAATAATCCCAATGGCGGTGGTTCAGGTCGGTGTAGATATGTGCTGTCGTTTTCGGCACGTCGGTATATTTATCTTTCCCTAAGACTTTTTCAACCAACACCTGTTTGCTGAAGGCAATTTTTTTCCCGTCGGGTGAAATTACGATATTGTCAACTTCTCCGATGGTATAAAATTCTGCCCAGGTTTTTCCGGCATCTTTTGAAAGATAAATAACATCTTTTTCTTGTGCATACAATCCGTTTTTATCCCATTGAATCAAGGCTTTTTTACCTAAATCCAAGGCGGTTGCTTCGGAATTTTTAATGTTGAGAAAATAAGTTTTCTTATTGTTTTTTTCAGTTTTCAGATCGGTTTTTCCTACGGTGTAAATAAGGGAAGAGTGATTAGGTGATACTGCAGAAACGCCGATTTTGTTTAAAGTCCAGAGGAGTTCGGGCGTCATCACATTTTGTGCATTCATAAGAAATGGCGCAGCTACTGCGATTAAGGTATGTTTTAGCTTCATAAAAAATTAATTTTAATCCTTACAGCTGCAGACTGCAACTGTAACTACAAATATAGAAAAAATCACCAGCAAGGAGTTGGTGATTTTTTTCTTTGAATTATTTAAATCTTATTTAGTCAGAAGATGTGAAAATCCCATTCACCAAAGAAGTGATAAGTGACAGCGCGATACTGAAGATGAATGCCCACCAGAATCCATCGATTGTCATTCCGTCGATAAAATAATCTGCAATGAGGATAACCAAAGCGTTAATGACTAAAGAAAAAAGCCCCAAAGTAAGAATGGTAAGCGGTAATCCCAGTATTTTTAACACTGGCGAAACGATCAGGTTTAAAATTCCCAGAACGATAGCGAAAACAATGGCCGTGGAAAAACCTTCGAAATGAACACCGGATAAAATCTTGGTGAGAAAAAAAGCGACAACCGCCGTTACAAGAAGTCTGATAATTAAATTCATAGTTTATAGTTTAAAAATTTATAATTTGCTTAGCATTGCGTGATTTGTCCGTTTAAATGTAAGGGATTTTCCAATCCATTTGAATTTCCAATACCCTCTTACTTTCAGCAACCCCTGCTCTGTTATATGCGCAGCCGAATCCCAAAACCGGCCGGAACTTGCATCGTAAATTTTTCCATGTTCCCACTCATTCTTTTTCGGATTATAGACCAGTCCTTCCAGCACCTCCATACCCAGAATTTTGCGATTTCTGAGTTTAGGATCGGGATTTTCAAAATCGGTGCGGGTATGCATTGGTTTGCCACTTCCTAAATTTTCATCAAACCAAATCACTTTGGCTCTATACTGGCCACTCTGTTTATAGACTTCCACTGCCACGCTTTGGTCGGTTGCCAGCCATTTTCCAAGCACCGCATCCGATTTGGATTGGGCACCGAGATTTAAAAAACAAAAATAAAGGATTAAAGTGAGATTTTTTATAAGCATGTTAATCCTTATACAAGTATTTTGCCATTCAGACAATCAAATTTGATATTGAATTTTAGGATAATCCTATTGTGCTGTGGTTTGAGCTCATCAACAAGTTTTTTTACTTTACCAATTTTTATTATCTTCATCACCAAAACTTATATATAATGAAGAACTACGCTAAAGTTTTAATGCTTTCAACCGTGTTTTCGGTGGGGTTAAATGCCCAGACGCAGGACCAGATGACCAAATCTATTATGGATGAAACCTACAACAATTCCCAGCTCGAAAAGCTCGCTTACGAATTGCTCGACGGGATAGGTCCACGTCTTGTAGGAAGTCCCAAAATGCAGCAGTCGCACGACTGGGCAGTAAGCAAATTCAAAAGTTGGGGAATCGATGCCCGCAACGAACAGTGGGGCGAATGGAAATCCTGGGAACGGGGAACCTCTTCTATTGAAATGGTATTTCCTTATGTTAAATCTTTGGAGGGAATGCAGCTTGCCTTCAGCCCTGCGACACCGTCTAAAGGATTAACAGCAGATGTTGTGATGTTGCCAATCTTTAGCAGTAAAGAAGATTTTACCAAATGGCTTTCTTCTGTGAAAGGAAAAATGGTAATGGTTTCTCAATATCAGCCATCCGGAAGACCGGAGTATAACTGGAAAGAATTTGCAACACCGGAATCTTTCGAAAAAATGCAGAATGAATCCAAAGCAGCTTCTGAAGCGTGGCAGAATTCAATAAAAGTAACCGGAGAAACCAGCAGAACTTTAAATGCAAAGCTTGAAGCAGCCGGAGCAGCCGGAGTTATTTCTTCCAACTGGTCTCGCGGATTCGGTGTAAACAAAATATTTTCTGCAGGAACAAAAAAAATCCCGGTGATGGATGTTTCTTTGGAAGATTACGGACAACTCTACAGAATGCTGAAAAACGGAACCACTCCAAAACTGAAAATTACAGCCAATTCTAAAGACAAAGGAATGGCTCCAACCTTCAATACCGTTGCAGAAATCAAAGGTTCTGAAAAACCTGATGAATACATCATTTTATCCGCACACTTGGATTCCTGGGATGGCGGAACCGGTGCAACCGACAACGGAACAGGAACCATTACGATGATGGAAGTTGCCAGAATCCTGAAAAAACTTTATCCTAATCCCAAAAGAACAATTATTGTAGGACTTTGGGGAAGTGAAGAACAGGGACTTAACGGATCACGCGGTTATGTATCTGCGCACAAAGAACAGATGCCGAAAATACAGGCAGTTTTTAATCAGGATAACGGGACGGGCCGTATTGCGAACATCAGCGGACAGGGATTCCTGAATTCTTATGATTACTTGGGAAGATGGCTTGCTGCGGTACCCAGAGAACTTACTAAAGATATAAAAACCACTTTCCCAGGAACACCTGGCGGTGGCGGATCCGACCATGCGTCTTTTGTGGCAGCAGGAGTTCCGGCATTCATGTTGGGCTCACTTAACTGGAGCTACGGAAACTATACCTGGCACACCAACCGAGACACGTATGATAAAATTGTTTTTGATGATGTAAAAAGCAACGTCGCGTTAATCGCCATAATGACTTACATGGCAAGCGAAGATCCTGAGAGAGCTTCTGCGGAAAAAATTAAACTTCCGGTAAACCAAAGAACAGGCGAACGAATGGCGTGGCCAGAAGTAAAGGAACCGACAAGAAAAGGCGGTTTAGATTAAACGTTCTGTTTTATTTTACAGTATTGCCGCCGCGGTTTCACCGCGGCGGCTTTTTATTTTCATTCCAATTCTACCCAAACAGGTGCATGGTCACTGGATTTTTCCCAACCCCGTACCTCTTTGTCCACACCCGCTTTCTTGAGTTGGGGAAGAACTTCCGGCGATAGCAGGAAGTGGTCGATTCGCAAACCGGCATTTCTCTGATAAGCATTTCGGAAGTAATCCCAAAAGGTATAAATTGTTTCGTCTGGATGCAGATGACGCAGCGCATCAGTCCAGCCTTGTCCAATCAAATCACGGAAGGCATCACGAACTTCGGGTAAGAAGAGCGCATCTTTCGCAAACTTTTCAGGTTTGTAAACGTCTTTTTCTGTAGGCATTACGTTAAAATCACCAATCAGCAAAACTTTTTTTCCAGAGGTTATGAGCATTTCGGCATGAGCCTGCAGGCGCTCGATCCACTGCATTTTATAATCGAATTTAGGCCCCGGAACAGGATTTCCGTTCGGGAGGTAAATACAGCAAATAATCAAATCATCGATTTTCACCTCCAAATACCGGCTCGCTTCGTCGCTATCGTCACC
>NZ_DAMBHK010000089.1:0-3336 GCF_032060305.1 Kaistella sp.
AGTTGCCATAGAACGCATATAAACGCGCGAATCATTAATCGAATTCATGCGAATTCTATCTCCCAGAAGTGCACCTCCAGTTTTCTTTTTGGAAGGATCGATGGAAATGATGGCAATTTTCTTTTCGGGATTGGAGCGTAAAAATCTTCTAACCAGTTCGTCGGTTAAGGAAGATTTTCCTGCGCCACCGGTTCCGGTAATTCCAATAATCGGAATGGTCGAATCTTTTGCTCTTTCGTCGATTTCCTTAACCAAGTCGGGTTTAGTTTCGGAGAAATTTTCAACTGCGGAAATGACTTCAGCAATTGATTTTGAATCTTCAAATTTAATTTTATCTAAATCTTGAACGGTAATGTTTTCACCAGTCGGGAAATCGGATTTTTGCACCAAATCATCGATCATTCCTTGCAAACCGAGTTCGCGGCCGTCATCAGGAGAATAAATTCTGGTCACACCATAATCCATCAAATCTTTGATTTCTTCAGGCAAAATAACGCCGCCTCCGCCACCAAAAATCTTGATGTGAGAAGCGTTTTTTTCTTTCAGGAGATCATAGATATATTTAAAGTATTCGTTGTGACCGCCTTGATAAGAAGTTAAGGCGATTGCGTTGGCGTCTTCCTGAACCGCGCAGTTTACAACTTCTTCAGCAGATTTGTCATGTCCGAGGTGAATGACTTCTACACCAGTTCCCTGAATAACGCGACGCATGATATTGATGGCAGCATCGTGGCCATCGAATAATGCGGCGGCGGTAACGATACGGATTTTGTTTTTTGGAGAATATTTTTGGGTTTCCATAATTGAATGTTCGTAAGATTTCAAATATAATCAATTCTTAAAAACTTAAAAGACGCTTATATATGTTTGATTGTTAACGAATTAAATAAAACACGGATCGAATGAGAATCTCTTTTTTCAGAAGCAATGCAAAATCCTGTATATATTACCAAAATTCATCGCATAGCATATAAATAAGTTGGTTTCAAATTTTTAATCTTTACTTTTGCGGAAACATTATTTTTATGCAGCGCGCGATTATCTATTTTTTAGCCGGAACCTTCGTGAGTTTTCTTCTGAATTATTTTCTTCTGGGAAGTCAGGGTTGGGCGCTGGATCTGTATTATGGTTTTGCATTCGGTGCTGCGTGGGGAATGGCGTATTTTCTGGATGACGAAAAATTCACCTTGCCTCAAAAACTGGGCATTTCTTTTTTGGGAATGGCAGTTTTAGTTGTGGTAGGTATTTTTCTCTTTGATTTGGAAAAAGCAGTTCCTTCTGTTATTAAATTTTCGATGGTTTTTGTGGCGTATTATATTTTTGCAAGTTTCAAAAGTTCGAAATCTCTCAGAAATTAGCCTGATTTAACGTATTAAAAAGATTACCGCTGTGGTTCTACGAAAGAAATAACCCCATCATTTTCAAAACCTTAGGATATTCTTTCCTAAAATATTTTCAGTTCCAAAAAAAATCTTTACCTTTGCACACCCTATTTAGGGAAAATTATGTTTAATCGTTAAACGAAAAAGTGTGAATACATTAAGTTACAAAACCGTTTCAGCTAACAAAGCTACCGCTAATAAAGAATGGGTTGTGGTAGACGCTGAAGGACAACCGTTAGGAAGACTAGCTTCTAAGGTTGCAAAGATTTTGAGAGGAAAGCACAAAACGAATTTTACGCCTCACGCAGACTGTGGAGATAACGTAATCGTTTTGAATGCTGGGAAAGTAACCCTTTCCGGGAACAAGTGGGCTGACAAGACTTACATTTGGCATACTGGATATCCAGGTGGTCAGAAGTCGATGACTGCTCTTGAACTTCAGAAAAAAGATTCTTTAAAAGTATTGGAAAAATCTGTAAAAGGTATGCTTCCAAAAAACAGATTGGGATCTCAGTTATTCAGCAACCTTTATTTATATGAAGGAACTGAACACAAACATGAAGCTCAACAGCCAAAAGTTATTAATATTAACGAATTCAAATAATTAATATGTCAATAGTTCATAAAATCGGAAGAAGAAAAACTTCAGTTGCAAGAGTTTATGTGAAACCAGGTTCTGGAGTGATCACGATTAACAAAAAGGATTCTAAAGACTATTTCGGTACTGATGTATTGGTTTACAAAATCAACCAGCCATTTTTGTTGACAGAAACTGTAGGTCAGTACGACGTAACAGTAAATGTTTTCGGAGGTGGAATTACAGGTCAGGCAGAAGCAATCAGACTGGGAATTTCCAGAGCAATGTGCGAAGTAAACGAAGAGTTCAGAGGATTATTGAAACCTCACGGATTGCTTACAAGAGATGCAAGAATGGTGGAGAGAAAGAAACCAGGTCAGAAGAAAGCAAGAAAGAGATTCCAGTTCTCAAAACGTTAATCAAAAAGAAACGAGAAACGAGATTCGAGACTTTCAAAAATCTTTGTTCTTGGCTCTTGGTTCTATTATCTAATCAAAAAATGCCCCGTTTAGTTTAGCACCCAAACTCTTCTCCCATCTAAAGAAAAGTTGATTGCGAAAAAGCGGAACGTAAACTAAAAACAAAAAAGCGACATGGCAAAAGCAAATGTTAAAGACCTTTTAGAGGCAGGTGTACACTTCGGTCACATGACCCGTAAGTGGAATCCAAATATGGCTCCATACATTTTTATGGAGAAAAACGGTATTCACATTGTAGACTTACATAAAACAGCAGTAAAATTAGACGAGGCGTGCAACGCTTTGGAAAAAATTACTTCTGCAGGCAAAAAAGTTCTTTTCGTAGCTACAAAGAAACAAGCGAAAGAAGTTGTGGCAAAACACGCTGCTGATCTTAATATGCCTTATATTACAGAAAGATGGCCAGGTGGTATGTTAACAAACTTTGTTACCATCCGTAAAGCTGTTAAGAAAATGAACCATATCGATAAAATGAAGAAAGATGGTACTTTCGAAACTTTATCTAAAAAAGAAAGACTTCAGGTTGACCGTCAGCGTGCTAACCTTGAGAAAAACTTAGGTTCAATTTCCGACATGGTGCGTCTTCCGTCAGCAATTTTTGTTGTTGATATCATGAGAGAGCACATCGCAGTAACCGAAGCTAAAAAATTGGGTATCCCTGTTTTCGGTATCGTAGATACAAACTCAGATCCAAGAAAAGTAGACTTCGTAATTCCTGGAAACGATGATGCTTCTAAATCAATCGATATGATCCTGAGCGTAGTTTCATCATCTATTAAAGACGGATTATCTCAAAGAAAAGCAGATAAAGAAAAATCTAAAGAAGAAGGAGAAAAAGTATCAGCTGATGCTGATGCAGATTTCGATACTGCTGCAGAATAAGATTTTATCTTCACTA
>NZ_DAMBHK010000089.1:3436-5851 GCF_032060305.1 Kaistella sp.
GCTGATGCTGATGCAGATTTCGATACTGCTGCAGAATAAGATTTTATCTTCACTACAAGAAAAGCTCAGATTAATTTCTGAGCTTTTTTTGTGTATCAATGAAAAATGATTTAATAATTTGAATCGAATTAAAAACTGTTACTTAATTCTAAATTTAATATAAGTAATCGTTTTGCCTTTCGCCGAAAATAAACCCTCATAATACGTTTTTATTTCCCTTAAAAGCGGAGTTCCCGGATCGTATTCCGGCGCCCCGTAAATATCATGATGGGCAGAAATAATCTCGTGGCCCTGTCCCTGCAGTAAACCTAAAGTATAACCGTGCAGAAATTCTGAATCGGTTTTCAGATGAACGATACCATCCTTTTTCAGAATTTTTTTATAACGCTCCAGAAAATCCGGGTGCGTCATTCTGTGCTTTGTTCTTCGGTACTTGATTTGTGGGTCGGGAAAAGTGATCCAGATTTCATCAACTTCGTCGTGATCAAAAAAACAGTCTACCAGTTCAATCTGTGTTCTCAGGAAGGCCACGTTGTTTAGTTTTTTTTCCACCGCTTCTTTGGCTCCGAACCAAAATCTGGCACCTTTAATATCGATGCCAATAAAGTTTTTATCGGGGAAGGATTTTGCTAAACCTACGGAGTACTCACCTTTTCCGCAACCCAGTTCCAGTACGATAGGGTTATGGTTTTTAAAGACTTCGGATCTCCATTTTCCTTTTAAAGGATAATTATTGAGTGCCTCTTCTCTGGTTGGCTGAAATACGTTCGGAAGTGTTTTGTTTTCGGCAAATCTTGCCAGTTTATTTTTACCCATTTTCTACATTCAAAAACGTGCAAAAATAAATAAAATTGTTCAAGACTTATTTTTTTTCCTGAACTTTAACTTATTTATAACTACTGGTTTCCTAATGCAACCATCACCGCTTTCTGAACGGTTTTCTGCGATGCATATTGGGCACCACAAACAAGGCTTGTGAAAAGATAATCGCCTTTGGCAACCACTATGGTATTATCGCTTTGCGAAGGTATTGCGAGCCTGTATTTGGTGTTACCAATACCTTCGATTCGCATGATAATATTACACTTCGATTTGTTTTCGATGAGTACGATGCTTTCTTTACTGTTCGGATCGTTATCAAAGAGAGAATTCAGGATTTTTACGGTATTGTTTTTATGTTCAATAGGATTTACCGACATCAGCATCTCGAATTCCGCCTCTTCCGGATTTACGTAACCGGATGATGCGCCGCCCGCAGATGTTGACGGGGCTGAAACACCAGCATTGCCGTAAACCTTGGTTACGTAATTACCTGGTTTCTTTGCGCTCTCTTCGCGGTATTTTGCAATTTGCTTCTGGCGGATGCTTTCGTTCATCTCGTCGAAACTTATTCGTGTGGAGGGTTTTCTACGCAAAAGTGCGAGCTTTTCCTGAAAATCCTTCACCCTTTGGTCGGATGGGTGTGCTGTTTTAATATATTCATTCAGCAGTTTCACCAGTCGGGGCTTCAGTACAGATCGTTTGGGGTCATCGGGATGCGCTATACGCAAATAAGAATCGATTTCGTAAATATTGTTACTGCGGAGGATGTTCGAATAATCTTTCCCCTTACGCTGGGCAGAGAGGTTACAAAGTGACAACAACATTAAAAAACAAAATAAACTTTTAACAAACGACATTCAGTAAAATTTATGAGTTAACATAAGGCAAGGACACTAAAACGGCAATAAAATGCCATCATCCTTAAACGCGCCGCCAAATATAAAACTTTTAATTTAACATAAAAAATTAAAAATCACGAAAAATCACTTTGCAGCCTCCATTAAGTGCGAATTCCGCAATCGGCGCTGGTAAATTGGCAGATATTTTTCAATGTAAAGTGATACCGCTTCGTAGTTATTGTGCTGCACGTAAGGCAGGATATTATCTGAAGTATAAACGAACTGCAGGAAGTTATCGATATAATTCGCGGGTATTTTCAGGTTGGTAAAATATTCAGTTCCGAAATAATTCCTTATTCCTGCCACCGCTCCGTTCATTGTTTCGTATTGCTGGGCTCTTTCCTTCTTTTTCCGGTCACCGGAAAGAATGTCGTAGATACTTTCCAGGCTGAAAGTAAGACCGCCGCCCGCGAATCCGGCTACGGGAAGTTGGGGTGGCGTACCATCCCCTTTCGGAGTCGGCAGGCCAATCATTTTCTGCAGGGCCATATTTTTTTCACCGTTTTTCAGGGAGCTTACGTCTTTCCGCAGGTTTCCTGTAGGCTTAAATTTACTGATCACCACCTCCTGTATGTCGTAATACGCAATCTTGAGTTCCACAAAATTACTTGCATTCTGAAGGTCTTCAGCAGTAACGGCAACATCTTTTCTGTCGGTAACAATAGAAGTAAACCTGATGACATCGCCAGGTTTT
>NZ_DAMBHK010000089.1:5951-7497 GCF_032060305.1 Kaistella sp.
AACATCTTTTCTGTCGGTAACAATAGAAGTAAACCTGATGACATCGCCAGGTTTTGCCGGAATCCTGAAAGCCCCGAAATAATCGGTATAAACCGTACTCTGAGAAGTGAGGTTTGTTACATACACCTGATTCAGGTAATACACCGAATTATCTCTGATGATAATTTCTCCGGAAAAAAACTGGGCCTGAACTTTAAAAATCAACAGTAAAGTGGCGAGCAAAAAAGACTTCTTCATATACACGGCAAAAATAGATGAAATATCACATAACGCACCGTGATAAGATGGTATTTTACGGTTAAAGTTAGGTTAAATAGAAGTCGAAATTGTTAAATAATCCTAAACGAAATTTACATTTTAGTTAGAGCATTGCAATTAAATGGTGTAGTACAAAAAAATCCCCGGTGGTATTCCGGGGATTGATTTCTATAAAAGATGAAAATTATTTTTTGATAAATTTCACTTGGTTTACCTGTCCGTTATTATCTACGGAAATCATATAAACTCCTTTCTCTAACTGAGACACCTGTACTTTACCATTGGTAACTTTACCTTTAGCTACAGCCTGACCAGCCATGTTGTAAATGGTGTAAGAAGCTTTATCAGAAACTTTAGTAACATTTAGCAAATCGATTGCAGGATTTGGATATACCTGAACAGCACTTGCTTTAACATTATCATTTACGCCCAAAGTAGATGAAATCATTACTGCATAATCTTCTACTTCCCCGTACGTATAACTACCGCAAGGAGTCATTTGAGGAGTACTGAATTTTAAAGCAACCCTCATTCCTACCGGTTTGTCTCCGGAATATGCATCTGCAGGAACCGAGAAAGTATCGGTAACAGGAGTTGTTTTATCACCTGAAGTAGACATTACAAATTCATCATCATCAAAAGTACCGCTTCTGTCGAAATCGATCCAAACTGTTACTGCTTCGTTGTAAGTTGTTCCTGACCAGGCTTTAGTAACCGAAATAGTATTGTTATTTGTTCCTTTTGCCAAACGCACCAATCTTGCAGGATCAGATGAATAATTGGTATAAGTTGAAGCACCTGATGAACTGTTTACACCAGCAGCACCTTCAGCTGTAATAGTTACGTTAGAGATATACTCATCACTTGAATTCGTAGAAGTAAGAGTACAGTACTGCAGCATTAAAGTAGTAAAGTTAGTTACTGCAGTATAGGTACCTGTTGTACCTGAACACACAGAAGCAACCTGAACATTATAAGCTGTACCTTCATCTAAATTCGTGATGGTGTAAGTGTTGGCCGATACCGGAACTTCAGTCCAAGTAGCATCAGCAGCTTTTTTGTATCTTACGATATAGGTTGCACTTGCGATAGGATCCCATGCAACAACTGCAGAAGCGGTTGTAACACCAGTGACATTAAGTCCTGCAGGAGCGGTACCGTCGCATGCTACAATAGCAGAAACCGTAACCGGAGCAATGGCATAGAATACGTTTCCGATTGCAGAGATTCTAACTTTAAGCGCGGTATTGGTTGGGAAAGAAGCGAAGCTGAAATCTTCAGTACCGTC
>NZ_DAMBHK010000090.1:0-7411 GCF_032060305.1 Kaistella sp.
ATGGATAATTTCGACGACCAGAAAGATCTTTTCCAGGAAATTACATTCCAGGTTTGGAAGGCTTATCCATCTTTCGAAGGCAGAAGCGCTTTTTCTACCTGGCTTTACAGGATCGCGCTGAATACCGCAATTGTATTTTTAAAGTCTGAAAAGAAAAGAAGTTTCATTAAAAACGATGAAGTCGCAGATTTTAAAATAAAACATGAAGATTATAACGATGAAGAGGAACTGAAACTCCAGAAAATGTACCGTGCGATTAACCAGCTTAATGCCATCGATAAAGCCCTGATTTTTTATTACCTGGAAAACTATTCCGGAAAAGAAATGGCCGAACAGCTCGGGATTTCCGAAGTAAATGCAAGAGTAAAACTGAACCGCGCCAAAGAAAAACTAAAAGAACTCATTAATCACTAAGGTTATGGAATTAAATCACTTAAAACAACTGTGGAGCAACGAAAATATCGCTGAAACTCCCGAAATTTCAACCGAAAAACAAAACGAAATACATCTTCCGCTTGAAAAAATACGGAAGAATATGCGACAAGAGTTTTACTGGACCGCAGTAATTTTTGTACTCATAATTCTGTTCTTTCTGCTGGTCGATATGCATTTTTTCAAATTCAAAGTCTATATTATCACTTTAGTAATCACAATGATGCTGATTACGAGTTTTTATTTCTTTAAATTCTTTCAGCTTTATAAAAATATCAGTACCATTAACCTGAATACGTGGGATGCGCTGAAAGATTTAAAATACCAGTTTAAACTTAATGAGCAGTATTATTTGGCTTTTTATATTGCTTTTGCGCCTTTTGTGGTCTGCGAAATGCTTTTGGTCTTTGACTATACACCTCCTTTGAAAGAAATTACAGGTTTAAGATTCATCCTTACGTTTCTGGCCACCTGCATCGGGACATTAGGTGCGCTGTATTTTTTCGGTAAGTTTTGGTTTCAACGGTATTATGGAAAATATTTCAACCAGATTTATAAAATCATTGATGAGCTGAAATAAAAAAAACTTCCCGGAAATTCGGGAAGTTTTTATTTTCAGTCTGAGGTTAAATGGCCAAACTTATATTGTTTTGATGATCTCGTTCAATGTTGCGCTTGGCCTCATCGCTGCATCGGTTTTGCCGAAATCTGGCTTGTAGTATCCACCGATGTCCTGTGGTTTACCCTGAGCTCCGATTAGTTCTTCATTGATTTTAGCTTCGTTTTCAAACATTGCTTTTGCAATTGGTTGGAAAATTGCAGCCATCTCAGCATTTTTAGTCTGGTTGGCTAAAGCCTCTGCCCAGTACATCGCCAGATAGAAGTGTGAACCTCTGTTGTCGATAGATCCCACTTTTCTTGCCGGAGATTTGTCTTCCGCAAGGAATTTTTCGTTCGCTACATCCAACGCATCTGCTAAAATCTGTGCTTTTTCATTGTTTTGAGTCTGTGCTAAATGCTCTAAACTTGCTTGTAAAGCCATGAATTCACCCAGAGAATCCCAACGTAAATAACCTTCTTCGATAAACTGCTCGACGTGTTTCGGTGCAGAACCTCCGGCTCCGGTTTCGAAAAGTCCGCCGCCATTCATCAACGGAACAATAGAAAGCATTTTTGCGGATGTTCCAAGCTCAAGAATCGGGAAAAGATCGGTCAAATAATCTCTTAATACATTTCCTGAAACAGAAATAGTATCCAAACCTTTTCTGATTCTTTCTAAAGTTAAAGTCATGGCGTCAACAACGCTCAAAATCTGAATATCGAGGCCTGTGGTATCGTAATCTTTTAAGTATTTCTCAACTTTTTTAATCATTTCGCGGTCGTGTGCTCTTTGATCATCAAGCCAGAAAATTGCAGGAGTGTCGGAAAGTCTTGCTCTGTTTACGGCAAGTTTCACCCAATCCTGAATTGGTGCATCTTTCACCTGGCACATTCTGAAAATATCACCTTTCTGAACATCCTGTTCCATGAAAATATTTCCGTCCGCGTCAGAAACTTTTACTTTTCCGTCCGCGGTCATCTGGAAGGTTTTATCGTGAGAACCGTATTCTTCAGCTTTCTGGGCCATTAAACCAACATTCGGAACCGAACCCATAGTGCGTGGGTCGAGTGCACCGTTTTTCTTCATATCGTCAATTGCAGCCTGATAGAATCCCGCATAATTTCTGTCCGGAATCATGGCGATGGTATCTTCTTCCTTGCCTTCTTTATTCCACATTTTACCGCCACCTCTGATGAGTGCAGCCATAGAGGCATCTACAATAATATCGGATGGTACGTGGAAGTTGGTAATTCCTTTATCCGAATTTACCATCGCTACAGCCGGCCCGTTATCCAAAGCTTTTTCGATGTCGGCCTTAATTTCAGCTTCCTGAGAATTGCCTGCGATTTTATCAAATAAATCCTGAAGTCCGTTATTCGGATTGATATCAAGTTCATTGAACAGATCTGCATATTTTGTGAAAACGTCGTTAAAGAAAACCTGAACCATCGCTCCGAAGATAATTGGATCAGAAATCTTCATCATGGTCGCCTTTAAATGTCCCGAAAGTAATACGTTAGCTGCTTTGGCTTCAGCAATTGTATCTGCAACGAAACTTTTCAGCGCTGAAAGATTCATTACGGAAGTGTCAATGATTTCTCCCGCTTTCAAAGGCGAAAGTCCTTTCAATTCTTTCACAGAACCATCGTTTTCGAAAAATTCGATTTTGAACTGAGAATCTTTTTCTACAGTTACCGATTTTTCTGTTCCGTAAAAATCGCCGCTGTTCATATGGGCAACTTTCGTTTTAGAATCTGCAGTCCAGATTCCCATTCTGTGTGGATTGGCTTTTGCGTAATTTTTTACTGCTTTTGGTGCTCTTCTGTCAGAATTTCCTTCTCTCAGAACCGGATTTACCGCACTTCCTAAAACCTTTGCATATTTTGCTTTAATGGCTTCTTCTTCTGTATTTTTAGGCTCAGCCGGATAATTCGGAACTGCAAAACCCTGCTTCTGCAATTCTGCAATTGCTTCATCAAGTTGTGGTACCGATGCTGAAATATTTGGAAGTTTAATAATATTTGCTTCCGGCGTTGTTGCTAATTTACCAAGTTCTGCCAAAGCGTCTTCAACCTTTTGGCCGTCATTCAGAAATTCCGGGAAATTGGCTAAAATTCTTCCTGAAAGTGAAATGTCTTTGGGCGAAATTTCAATATCTGCAGTTTTAGTAAAAGCTTCAACAATCGGTAAAAAAGAATGGGTGGCCAACATCGGCGCTTCATCGGTCCAGGTGTAGACGATTTTGGATTTTTCTGACATTATGCTAGTATTTATTTTTTAATTTAAGAAACACAAATTTAAGGAATTTTAAAGGAGTACGAAAGTGCGCACGACTGAACTTTAAGATTAATTTAACCTTTGTTTCAAATATTTTTAAGCTTAATATCGCTATTTTTGAGAAACAAAAAAATAATATTATGGCACAGATTACATTAAAAGGAAATACGGTACACACCATCGGCGATCTGCCTGAAAATGGATTGACAGTGAAAGATTTTGCTTTGGTAAATGATAAACTCGAGGTAAAAGTATTATCTGATTACGACGGAAAAAAGAAAATCTTTAATATATTCCCAAGTATTGATACAGGGATTTGCGCAGCGTCTGCAAGAAAATTCAACGAAAGCGCCGGCGATTTGGAAAATACCGTGGTAATAAATGTATCCAAAGATTTACCCTTCGCACTTGGAAGATTCTGTGCAGCTGAAGGTTTGGATCATGTAGAAACGCTATCAGATTTTCGCGGAAGTTTTGGTGATGATTTCGGCGTAACAATTACCGACGGACCAATGAAAGGCCTGCTAAGCCGTGCAGTGATTGTAACCGATGAAAATAATCATGTTATTTACTCCGAGCAGGTTCCTGAAATCACAACCGAACCTGATTACGATGCTGCGTTAAACGCGGTAAAGTAAACTTTCGACTAAATTTATGCTTAGAAATCAAAGATTTTCTCCCTGAGAATCTTTGATTTTTTGTCTACGCAAAAGCGAGATAAGAATTAACCCACTAAACAAATAAAATGAAACGCTCCGGTTCAGCAGATTTGCCGCTTCATTATGGCTATGTTCCGCAATGGCTGTACGAACGCATGTCTAAACTTGGGCTTGCTGTTTTCGAGGTAATTCTTGCCGACTATGGGAAAAATGAAATCATTCGCCGGATGAGTGATCCATTTTGGTTTCAGAGTCTGGGAGCGGTGATGGGCATGGACTGGCATTCATCGGGGGTTACGACTTCGGTGATGGGCGCGCTAAAAAGAGCAATTAATCCAAATTCCAAAGAACTAGGCATCTACATCGCCGGAGGAAAAGGAAAGTTTTCTAAAGAAACCCCAAACGAACTGCTGAAAATTGCAGATCTCACCGGCCTTAATGGAAATGAGCTGGTAAAAGCAAGCAAACTGTCTGCTAAAGTCGATAATACTGCAATACAAGACAGTTACCAACTTTATACACACAATTTTATTCTTAATGATGAAGGCAGTTGGACGGTCGTGCAGCAGGGAATGAGCGGAAAAGATAAAACCGCACGCCGGTATCACTGGCATTCTGAAAATTTAAAATCTTTTGTAGATAAACCACACTCGGGGATTTGTGGTAAAAACCAAGGAATCATCCTCGATTTGACTGCCAAATCTGCAGTTGAAAACCGTAAAGGCATCATCGAAATCTCTCACGAGCCTCCAGAAAAAATCATGAAGGAAGTTTCGCTGATTCTTCCTGCCCATCATGATGTGCAGGCCTCGGATGTAAATTTAAAACGTCTCGGGGCAATCCTGTCCATGACCCGCGAAATGCAGCCCGAAAATTTCGAAGATTTACTTTTGCTTAAAGGTGTTGGTCCGCGAACGATGCAAAGTCTGGCTTTGGTTTCCGAAGTAATTCATGGTGCACCGTCCAGATTTCAGGATCCTGCGAGGTTTTCCTTTGCTCATGGAGGGAAAGACGGGCATCCCTTTCCGGTTCCTACTAAGATTTATGATGAAACGCTGGATATTTTAAGAACCGGAATCGAAAAATCAAAACTGGGAAATTCAGATAAAATGCAGGCCTTCAAAAAACTTCACGAAATTAATGTCAAACTGGAGGAAAACTTTACGCCGGATTTTGATATTCAGGAAGTGATTGAAGAAGAACGGAACAATTCCTGGCGTTTTGGCGGCAAAACTGTTTTTGGCGATGCGAAACCGCCAGGGAACAGAAAACCTGATGGCGGAATTCAACTGTCGTTGTTTTAAACAAAAGTTCAATAAATCAATAAGAAATCATGGCAAAAACATTCGAAAAAGCAACAGTTCTTAATTTCAAAGAAATGATTGATTACGCGCAGGGTGGAGTAGTCAGCAAACAGGTGCTGAAAAACTCAGCCGGGAATATAACACTATTTTCCTTTGATAAGCACGAAGGGCTCAGTGAGCATAGCACTCCCTATGATGCGTTGGTAGAAGTAATTGAAGGAGTGGTGGGAATTACCATTGGTGGTGAAAAATTCACGCTTTCCGAAGGTGATTCTGTCATTATGCCCGCAACAGTCCCTCATTCACTACACGGCGTGGAGAGATTCAAAATGCTGCTGACGATGATTAAAGGATAATTATTCTGGAATATTTACCTTTAAATTTTAATTAATGTTTTTATTCTTTAAAGAAGCTTTTAAAAATAAATTATGGAACCTATAAAAATAGATATCGCAATTTTAGCACCTGTACAGAAAGTCTGGGATTATTTCAATAAGCCTGAGCATATTGTGAACTGGAATTTTGCAAGTGAAGACTGGCACTGTCCCACAGCCGCAAATGATTTACGCGTTGGCGGTAAACTTGAAACCAGAATGGAAGCCAAGGACGGGAGTTTCGGATTCGATTTCGTGGGAATTTACGATGAAATTATCCCGCTGCAACTCATCCGGTATTACTTGGAAGACGGCAGAAAAGTTGAAGTCTATTTTCAGGAAATTGATGCCAATACCACGAAAGTTACAGAAGTTTTCGATCCTGAAGCGGCCAACTCTGCAGAAATGCAGCGCGAAGGTTGGTATGCGATCCTCGATAACTTCCATAAGTATGTAGAGAATAATTGATTTTGTAATATTTTTATACAAAGATATCTCTGTAATTGATGCATTAATGATTTTTAGCAGGTAGGGGCTCGGTCATCATATGGAAATTATTCCTTAATTTTAGGAAAATTAAAAAATCATGACTGATCCGATTACCATTAAAATTACCATTTTGCAGCCTGTACATAAAGTCTGGGATTACTTTTATAATCCTAAACATATCGTAAAATGGAATTTCCCGACAACCAATTGGCAATGCACCAAAGCGCTGAGTGATTTCCGGGAAGGTGGTCGTTTCGATTACCGCCTCGATTATAAAGACAAAAGTTTCGGTTATAATTTTTCAGGCTATATCGACGAAATAAAACTTTTGCAATACGTAAAAAGCCACCTTGATGACGGCAGAAAAATTGAAGTTCAGTTTAATAAAATTGATGAAAATACTACTGAAATTATCGAGATCTTCGAGCCGGAACTGCACAATTCCATCGAAATGCAGCGCGTGGGTTGGTACGCCATTCTCGACCGTTTCCATAAATATGTGGAGAAAAACTAAACGCGTTTTTCCGGTCTTATTCCTGATTTTACTCTTGTCTGCATGCAGTAAGAAATCTGAACATCAGGAAGTTAAATCTTTACCCCAAAAGGATGCTGTAACAGCAAAACCAGCACCCGAAGAGCCGCCACTTTCTTATAAAAAATATCAAGGAGCATGGTTTGACATAGCGTATCCCTTTTCATTCAAAGCAGAAAATTCTCAAAAATCTTCGACCAGTATTAACGGTTTCGACAGCGCTGTTTTCACTTCCGCCGATGACAGCGTTCAGTTTTACATATTCTCGCCTCAATGGAGCGGTGACGCAAAAGATATCGCTCTGAAGTCCAACGAAATAAAAACCGATTCGTCAAGTGAAATTATAAACGGATTAACTGTTAAAAGATGGACAATTAAGGCGAAAGACGGCAGCTATTTCCGTTCGTATGAATCAACTTCAGAAACTGAAAGTAATATCAGCAAGATTTTCGGGATTAAATATTCTTCGCAGAAAGAACTTGATCGATACAGAAAGGCTTATCTGCATTTCAAAAATTCATTGCAGCAGTATGCGGACTAAATATGAACGAAACAGAAAAATATATCGCCCAGTTTCCGGAAAATGTGCAGGATATTTTAAATGAAATCCGGCAGATTATTCTGGAAGAGGCTCCCGAAGCCACAGAAAAAATTGCTTACGGAATGCCGGGTTTTTATCTGAACAAAAAACCTTTGGTGTATTTTGCAGCCTACAAAAACCATATCGGATTTTATGCAACTCC
>NZ_DAMBHK010000091.1:0-2572 GCF_032060305.1 Kaistella sp.
TATTTGTAAGAGCCTATTCAACAGTTTGTCCGGCTGAAGTAAAACAGATTGATTTCAAAGTCGGAAATTCTTTGCCGCTTCTGCATGCGAGTGCTGCCGTAAAAGTGTGCGATGATGATTCCGACGCTGTTAAATCAGTTAATTTGGCGAATTATCTTAAGGAGTTCACCGCAGATTCGGGAGTAACAGCCTCTTATTATTTGACTTTAGCTGATGCTCAAAATAACGTAAATGGAATTTCGAATCAGGTAAGTGTTTCCGGTACTGCAACTTATTATCTGAGATTCCATAAAAATAATTTCTGTGATGTGATTGGGCAATTGACGGTAAATGTTCAGATTCCAAAGAAATCTACAGAACTAGCAGATAAGCAAATCTGTCCGGGAACTACGACGGTATTGGATGCCGGTCCCGGATTCGATGCCTACCTCTGGAGCACGGGAGCTACCACATCATCGGTAACAGTACCGGTGGGTAATTATTGGGTAGATCTTACGCATAATGGCTGTACGTACAGGCAAAACGTTTCGGTGATAGCTGTTTCACTTCCGGAAATCACAAGCGTACAAATACAGGGAAGCACTGTAACCGTAACGGCTACCGGGGGTAACCCGCCTTATCAATATGCCATTGACGGTGGAACCTACCAATCATCAAATATATTTACGAATGTAAGAGGCGGCGACCATATCATTTCCGTAATTTCTGCTGATAACTGTTCACCGGTTACCGCAACCATTAACGTAATTGAACTTTACAACGCCATTACACCGAATGGAGACGGAATTAATGATGTGCTGAGTTATTCCGCACTTCTCCAGAAAGAAGAACCGTTCCTGCAGATTTTCGACCGTTACGGAAAGCTGGTGTTTACTGGTGATCAAAACAACCGATTTACTTGGGACGGAAGAATCGTCGGAAAAGGTGTAGGCACAGGAACTTTCTGGTACGTAATGAGATGGAAAGAACCGGGATTCACTGCGGTTACCGAATACAGCGGTTGGGTTCTTGTAAAAAACAGAGAATAACTGCTCTCCCACTATAATCAAAAAGCCTGAATCCGATGAATTCAGGCTTTTTTATTTTTCTAAGTAAATTATTAATCAACCAAATCGGTTAATTTCATGACTGTTTTTTCGGTTTCAGCTTTGAGGTCTTCAATATTGCTGTTGTTGTAGATGACAAAATCTGCTTTTTTCACTTTATCTTTTTCGGGCATCTGTTTATCCATCACCGCTTCAACTTCGCGGTAAGTTTTGCCGTCGCGGTCCATTACACGTTTGATTCTGATATTATCATCTGCCGTAACAAGAAGCGATTTATAGCAGCTTTCATGCAGCTTCAGTTCAAATAAAAGAGCGGTTTCTTTAAAGACAAATTCAGCGCTTTGACTGGCAACCCAGTTTTCGAAATCCAGCCTCACGGCAGGATGAATCAGTCCGTTCAGCTGCTTTAGCAGTTCTTCATTATTGAAAACGAGATCTGCCACATATTTCCTGTTATATCTGCCCGATTCATCGTAAGCATTTTCGCCCAGAAGTTTGCGGATGTCATTTTTCAGATTTTCGTTATCATTCACGATTTCTTTAGCCCTCACATCCGAATAATACACCGGAAATCCCAGTTCCTCAATAAATTCTGCTACTGTAGTTTTGCCCGAGCCGATTCCGCCCGTTAAACCGATAATTTTTTTGTTGTGATTAAAATGTTCTTCTTCCATGCTGTTTTCAGGTTAATAGCCAAAAACTTCGTTCATGGAGAAAGTTTCATCCAGACGAACGCCTTTTTCAGTCATCTTGAGGCTGGCGAGTTCGTTGTGAGCATCGTGTTCGAAAAACAACAGATATTCATTATCAACACACTGTTTCAGGAACTTAGCCTTTTCTTCCATCGTCAGCAGCGGTCGCGTATCGTAACCCATGACATAAACCTGCGGAATATGGCCCACGGTAGGGATAAGATCTGCCGCGAAAACAATGGTTTTTTCCTGATACTGAATCACGGGAAGCATCTGTTTTTCGGTGTGTCCGTCTACAAAAATCACATCCATCTTCAAATCCGGCGCGAATCCGTAATTTCCACTGGTCGGAGTTGGCAAAAAGTTAAGTTGTCCGCTTTCCTGCATTGGCAAAATATTTTCTTTTAAAAAACTTGCTTTTTCGCGCGGATTGGGTTCTGTAGCCCATTTCCAGTGATCTTCGTTAGTCCAGAAATGTGCATTTTTGAAAGCAGGACGATAGCCGGTTTTATCATCATTCCATTCTATCGCGCCCCCGCAATGGTCAAAATGAAGATGGGTAAGGAAAACATCGGTAATATCCTCGCGCACGAAACCGTATTTTTTTAGATTTTTTTCTAAAGAATCATCGCCCCAGAGGGAATAATGTCCGAAGAATTTTTCGTCTTGTTTGTTGCCAAGGCCGCAATCGATTAAGATTAATTTTTTGCCATCCTCCACCAAAAGCGAACGCGTTCCAAGCTCAATAAGGTTTCTTTCGTCGGCCGGATTGGTTTTTTCCCACAGGGTTTTCGGAACGACTCCAAACATAGCGCCGCCGTCTAATTTAAATTT
>NZ_DAMBHK010000091.1:2672-7291 GCF_032060305.1 Kaistella sp.
TCCGTTACTTCCCGTCCTCTCGGCGTTCTGATAATGAAACCTTCCTGAATGAGAAATGGTTCATACACTTCTTCCAAAGTTTCAGGATTTTCACCAATCGAAGTAGCTAAAGCTGAAATTCCCACTGGCTTTCCACGGAAATTTTCGATCATCACACGCATGATTTTATTGTCCATATCATCCAATCCGAATTCATCAACATTTAATGAATTTAATGCGAATTTGGTAATTTCAATTTCGATTTCGCCGTTGCCTTTTATTTCTGCAAAATCCCTAACTCTTCTTAAAAGAGCGTTTGCAATTCTTGGCGTTCCACGGCTTCTTCTGGCGATTTCCAATGCAGCATCTTCATAAATCGGAACGCCAAGAACTCGCGCACTTCTTTCGATGATCATTCCTAAAAGTTCAACGGTGTAGTATTCCAACCGCGATTGGATTCCGAATCTTGCCAACATGGGTTTGGTCAGCATTCCGGAACGGGTGGTTGCGCCGACCAAGGTAAAAGGATTTAAGCCAATTTGTACCGAACGCGCGTTGGGACCGCTTTCCAGCATGATATCGATTTTAAAATCTTCCATCGCGGAATACAGATATTCTTCCACAATCGGCGACAATCGGTGGATTTCATCAATAAACAAAACATCGTTTTCATCCAAATTGGTGAGTAGTCCTGCCAAACTTCCGGGTTTATCCAAAACCGGACCCGAAGTAATTTTACATCCTACACCCAATTCATTCGCGATGATGTGGGCTAAAGTAGTTTTTCCCAATCCCGGCGGACCATGCAAAAGCACATGATCCAGCGCGCCACCACGATTTTTGGCAGCAGCTACAAACACTTCCAGATTATCGAGGGTCTTGCGCTGGCCAGCAAAATCGCCAAAACTCTGCGGGCGGATTTTTTCTTCTTGTAACAATTCCTCGTCGGAAAAATTTTCTTGATCAGGGTGAAGAAAATCTGGCATTTTTTTGTTTTAATTTTAATGAATCAAAGATAATTCATTTTAATTATCTAAACACAAGACCATCAATAAATCCATCATACATAAGGCTTAGTTTATCCATTGATAAAAAAACTTTGCGGGCATAATGTTTAAATGTTAAATTTACCAATATGAAAATAACTGGACCTTTCAAACAAATCCTGACGCTTGCCAATCTGCCTTTGCGGGGGAAATTGGCAGATGAACAACTCGAAATCATCGAAAATGGAGGAATTCTCTCCGAAAACGGAAAGATCGTTGATGTTGGAAATTTTAACGGTTTAAAAACAGCATATCCAACCGCTCAAATTGAAAATATCACAGGGTCGCAAGTTGCTCTTCCTGCTTTCACCGATGCACATACGCACATTTGTTTCGGTGGAAAGCGCGCCAATGATTTTGCGATGCGAAATGCCGGAAAAACCTATTTGGAAATTGCCGAAAGTGGCGGCGGAATCTGGAGTTCCGTGCAACATACGCGAGCAGCTTCGGAGGACGAATTGCTGAAAACCACTTTAGAAAGAATTAATTTTTTAATTTCTTTAGGAATTACCACGATTGAAATAAAATCCGGTTACGGTTTGGATGTGGAAAACGAGCTGAAAATGCTCCGCGTGATCAAGAAAGCGCAAAATTTTACCAAAGCAACTTTAGTTCCGACTTGCCTTTCCGCCCACTTGAAACCACGAGATTTCGAAGGTGATAATGTGCAATATCTTCAATATATTTTAAATGAAATTTTACCTAAAGTAAAGGAAGAAAAACTTGCGAAGCGTGTAGATATTTTTATTGAAAAATCTGCATTTCAACCGGAAGAAAGCCAAGATTTCCTTATGAAAGCCAAAGAAATGGGCTTTGATATTACCGTTCACGCTGATCAGTTTACATCCGGAAGTTCGAGGATTGCTGTGGAAGTTGGCGCAAAATCGGCCGATCATTTGGAAGCCACTATTGATGAAGATATTGCGTTTCTCGCATCATCAGAAACCGTGGCGATTGCACTTCCCGGAGCAAGTTTAGGATTGGGAGAAAAATTTTCACCAGCGAGAAAAATTTTAGACAAAAACGGCATTTTAGCTATCGCATCCGACTGGAATCCGGGTTCCGCGCCTATGGGAAATCTTATTACCCAAGCTTCAATTTTGGCAACTTTCGAGAAGCTTTCTACGGCAGAGGTTTTGGCGGGAATTACTTTCCGGTCGGCTTTTGCGCTTGGTTTGGAAGATCGCGGAAAACTGGAAAAAGGAAAAAAAGCAGATTTTGTAACCTTCAAAACCGATAATTTTCAGAATATTCTTTACCAACAAGGTAGCTTGATTGCAGCAAACGTTTTCGTTGACGGAGAAAAAATTTAAAATATGAAAGAAACATCAGATCAAAATACGTCCTACCAAAAGTTTTGGACGTTTTTTAGCGAAAATAAAGAAACGTTTTTTCAAGTTGTAAAAACTCACGAAGATATTGAAGAAAAATTTCTAGATATCATTGCGCCAGAATTGAAATCCATAAATGAGGATTTACTTTATCTGACAGGAATGTTTGATGAAAACACGGCCGAACTCATCATCACTGTTGATGGAAACATTAAAGATATTGTGTACGCAGAAGAACTTATTGAAGCTGCTCCGTCATTGGAAAACTGGCGGTTTACTGCTTTAAAACCAGAATCTGACATTAAAAACACTTCTATCACAATGGAAGATTTTGAATTCACGAAAGAAAACATTTTCTTTTATTCCAATGATGATGAGAATTATCCTGACGAAATTGATTTAACATTTATTCATGAAGATTTAAATGATGACAACAGAAATGAAATCGCCAACGGAACCTTCATCTTCATTGATAATTATCTCGGCGAACTGAATTTTTTAACGCAAATTGATAATTTTAGAATTGCTGGAAAAGGTGAGGCAGAAAAGGAGTTAATTCCTATTGAAAAGCTTAAAGATTATTTAAACTGGCGCGAAAGAGAGTTTATAGAAAAATACAAAGGATCTAAAATTCAAACAAACGAAGATTCTTATTCTCTTTTTGAAGCTACATTGACAAATGGCTTTCCGTTACTTGCAACTGTAAATACAGATTTGTTGCGATGGGACAAAAAAGCTTCCCATCCATGGATTTCCGTATTAAGAATTGAATATAAAGGAGATGAAGAAAGTGGTTTTCCTGATAACGAAGATTACGAAATGCTAAATGCTATTGAAGATGAAATACTTATAGATTTAAAACCTGAAGAAGGAGACCTAAATATCGGACGAGAAACCGCAGAACACATTCGAGAAATATACTTTGCCAGCAAAGATTTCCGGAAGATTTCAAAAATTCTGGCAGAAACCACTCGCAAATATCCACAATACAATATCACTTTCGAAATTTATAAAGACAAATACTGGCAATCCTTTGAGCGATACGGAATTCATTAAAATTAATTATCTTAACGCCTCAAAAATAATACAATGAGCAACTTAGAAATGTGGGAAGTTTTCATTCAAACAAAACCTGGACTTTCCCATAAACACGCAGGAACGGTGCAGGCACCAACCGCCGAAATGGCCCTGCAGAACGCACGCGATGTGTACACCAGAAGAATGGAAGGAACCTCGATTTGGGTAGTTCCGAGCAAATATATGGTAACTTCAGAGGGCGTTGACAAGGAAGCATTTTTCGATCCGGCAGACGATAAATTGTATCGCCACCCGACTTTTTACGAAATCCCGAACGACGTGAAAAATATGTAAATTCTTAGAAACAAGTTTAAAGAACAAAGAATTAAGACTAACAATCTCGACTCTTAAACCTTGGCTCTTAAATCTTAAAAAAAAATGAATCCACTTTTTAATTATCTTTTAAAACTTGCCGATGACACGCTGATTTTCGGGCAACGATTGGGCGAACTCTGCGGACAAGGACCTTATCTGGAAGAAGATATCGCACTCACCAATATCGCACTCGATTATCTTGGGCAAAGTAACAATCTGTATCAATATGCTGCAAAGGTTCAGGATTTGGGAAAAACAGTAGACGATCTTGCTTTCCTGCGTTTGGAAAAAGAATATTTGAACTGCCAGCTTTCGGAAATGCCAAACGGTGATTATGCACAGACAATTTTGAAAGTATATTTCTTCTCCGTTTATCAGAAAATTCTGTATACCATTTTACAGGTGAGTGAAGATGCCCAGTTGGCTGCGATTGCAGAAAAATCCCTGAAAGAAGTAAAATACCATTATACGCACACTTCAACATGGATTAAAATGTTTGCCGGCGGGACAGAAGAAAGCAAGACACGGCTGAAAAATGCAGTAGAAAACCTTTGGGAATACACCGCCGGAATGTTTGCAGAAACCGAAGGCGAAAAGGATCTTAGCCAACTCGGAATCGCGCCAAATGCACAGGATCTCTATGAAAACTGGAAATTTTTGGTTGCAGAGGATTTCAGAAATTTCGGTATTGAAATTCCGGAAAACGAATTCATGCAGAAAGGTTCCAGAACCGGCTATCACACAGAATATTTTGGTTACATCCTTTGCGAATTGCAATATATGCAGCGAACGTATCCGAATTGTGTTTGGTAATCTTTCATCAAAAGTAAATAATGTACAACCTTCTCGACATACTGGCTGAAATCCCCGA
>NZ_DAMBHK010000092.1:0-4948 GCF_032060305.1 Kaistella sp.
TATAAATGGGTGTGGGTATCGATCATTACATTTGTTTTTAGGTTGCAGCCCGACTTGAACGGAGCTCTTTTTTTGAAGCAAAGCGGAACAAAAAAGCGGGAGTGGAAGGCGGAAAAGCTGCCCAAATCAATTTAAAAAATTTTATGTTTCACTTTCGTTTGCTGTGCTGCAATTCGTTTTTGAATAGTTGAGAGAAATTCCTGATGTTTCTGGCTTTTTTCATCTGCAGGTTTGTGGTCTAAAGCTTTTGCGATCTTAAAGTTTTCCTCAACAAAATCCATGGTTTCATCAGAAAAATAAGCGCTCCCAAATTTTTCCCAAATGTACTGAACAGCCTGCCTGCTGGGATGAATTAAATCTTCTTTATAGAAGCGATAATCCCGTAAATCATCCATCAAAATCTCGTAAACCGGCAGATAGTGGCAGTTTTCGAACTCTGGCAGGATTTCATGAATTGCTGCAATTAATTTGGCTTTACTCAGATTATTTTCAACCATTCCGTCTTTGGTATGACGCACCGGAGAAACCGTGAACAGAATCTGAACATTTTCTTTGCAGATATCTTTCAGCAAGGTTACTGTTTCGTAAACAGCATCTGTGATTTCCAGATGTGTTAAAAGCCTTTTTTCAAAATATTTTCCGGGGATTTTATGACAGTTTGCCACCAGTTTTTTCTTGGGCAGAAATTCATAAACAAATGAAGTTCCGTACGTGATAATTACCCAATTGGTTTCCTGCAGAAAACGGTTTCCCAACTCAATTTCAGCATTTATTTTTTCCAAAGTCTGATGAACAAAGCGGGAATTGAATTTGCTGTGATGATCCAGGGAAATTACTTCTTCATTAAACTTTATTAAATCGTCTTCAGCATAAAATTCGGAATGGTACAGCCTTTTAACCGCCTGATTGATTGAAAAGGGGTTAAATATTGTTCCGAACGGATTATTTAATGTCTGAATTTGCCCAGTTTTCAGCAAATCTGATATTTCAGACGCAAAACATGAGCCGATTGAAAACACGCGGTCATCAATTTCCAGCGCTGTATCTGAAACTGGTATTTGTACTTCGGTACGAAATTTCATTGGTGGGATTGAGAATTAACTTTCGCGTCGAAGAAGATAATTTGCAAGTTCGATAAACGGCTTCTTTTTCTCATCCGGAACATTAATCTGGTTAAGATACTCCTGGGCGATTTCGTTATACTTTTGAATAAGAAGAAGGGTTTTTTCATCAACTTTTGTACGGCGGAAGATCTTCTCAACACTATACACTTTGTCTACATTATCGGTTTTTTTCGCGTACCAGTAATCGAGTTCTTTCTTTTCTTCTTCGGTTCCGTGTTCTTTTGCCAAGAGATAAAGTACTGTTTTTTTGTTTTCGTAAATATCACCGGCGTGTTTTTTACCGAACTGTTCCTGATTGCCGAAAACATCCAGATAATCATCCATAATCTGGAAGGCAATCCCTACATTTTTACCGAAATTAAAAATCGCTTTCGCGTCTTTAAAATCCGCACCGGCGATTAGCGCACCAATTTCAAAAGAAGAAGCACTTAAAACCCCGGTTTTATATGTAATCATCCGAATATAATCATTGAAAGTTACATCTTCCTGGGTTTCGAAATTAATGTCGTACTGTTGTCCTTCGCAAAGTAAAAGTCCAGTATGGGTAAATACTCGGATGCAGGCTTTGAACAGTTCCGGCTCCAGGTCATCGAAAAATTTATAGGCTTTCAGCAGCAGTCCGTCTCCCGACAGAATCCCGGCATTAATTCCATGTAAAGTATGAATAGTAGGTTTGTTTCTCCGCAACGGTGCCTCATCCATAATATCATCATGAATCAGCGTAAAATTGTGGAAAAACTCGATAGCCAAAGCTGGTTTTATGGCTTTTTGAAGATCGCCACCAAACATATCGTTCGCCATTAAAACCATAATCGGACGAAGTCTTTTGCCTCCATGGGAAATAATGTAATTCATCGGATCATAAAGCTCCGTGGGTTTATCTTTGAATCTATATTTGTCGATCGCTTTGGAAACTATTTCCTGATATTCTTCTAAAAACTGCATAAATTTCTTGTTTGTACAAAATTACGATTTTAAAAACTTTTCTCCCTCACAGTTGGGCATAAAAAAACCACTTTGTTACAAGTGGTTTCAGGTTTTTTCTTAATATTTTTTATCTAACTGCAATAACAAGCAGGTAAGTAACTCCTGCTACGATCGCCGAAATTGGGATGGTTAAAACCCACGCCCAAAGAAGACTTACGGTGATTCCCCAGCGTACTGCGGAAACTCTTTTTGTTAACCCTACCCCGATGATTGCACCGGTAATGGTGTGGGTAGTAGAAACAGGGATCCCAAGGTGATCGGTAATGAACAGAGTGATCGCTCCGGCAGACTCCGCACTTACCCCTTCCAAAGGAGTAACTTTAGTAATCTTGGTCCCCATTGTTTTTACAATCTTCCATCCGCCGCTCATTGTACCCAAACCGATCGCGAGGAAAGATACAAAAGGCACCCAAATGTAATCGGTAGTGAAATGCTTAAACCGGTCTGCGGAATCCATTAATGCATAAGGATCATTTCCGCCAATCAGCGTTACGTGATAGTAGATTACTGCAGCACCAATAATTCCCATTACTTTCTGCGCGTCATTAAGGCCATGACCTAAACTGAAAAGTGCAGATGAAACCAGCTGCCATTTCTTAAAATGCGCGTCAGCTTTTCGCGGATTGCTGTTTTTGGCAAAATTTACGATAATCAAAGTAATGATTACAGAAACCAACATCCCGATAAACGGTGCCATAAAAATGAACAGGAAAATAGGGATTACCTTTTCATACTTTACAACATTCTGAGTGAACAGCTGCTGAAAGGCCAGTTTCAGTTTCTCAAAAATACCCAAATCCGGACTCGCTAATGCTACGTGATGATAATCCATCACCAAAGCGTGCATTAAGGCCGCGCCAAGGAAACCTCCGATCAAGGTGTGCGATGATGAGGAAGGTATCCCAAACCACCAGGTAAGGAGATTCCATGCGATTGCTGCGATAAGCCCAGAAAATATAACTTCAAGGTTAATATAATCTTCGTTTACGGTTTTGGCAATGGTGTTACCAATTTTAAATTCACCGATGATGTACATCGCCACAAAGAAAGCTGCAAAATTCCATAATGCTGCCCAAAGAACAGCCTGAAAAGGAGTAAGAACTTTTGTTGAAACAATGGTAGCAATGGAGTTGGCCGCATCGTGAAACCCGTTGATATAATCAAATATTAGTGCTAGAGCTATAATGATTATTAATAATACTGGTAATTCCATTCTTAACGTTTAAGGTTAGTGCCCAGGATTAAGCATATTTAATTACGATACTGTCCATCGTGTTTGCTACATCTTCAGCCTTATCGGTTACGATTTCAAGATATTCCAGAACAGATTTAATTTTGATGATGTTAATCGCATCATTGGTCTCGAAAAGTTTTACGGTAGCCTGACTTAAGACATCATCAGCAATATTCTCGTAGGAGTTAATTTTAATACACGATTCTTTCACGGCTTTTCCGTTTTTGAAATCCTTCAGGTTTTCCATTGCAGTTTGGATTTCAATACAAGATTTGTAAATCAATAAGCTGAATTCGGTATAAGCAGGATCAAGCGGTGTTTTATAAAGGTAAATGTACTTTGCAGAAGCATACATATAATCTGCAATATCATCCAGCCCGCTCGCTAAATGGCTGATGTCTTCTCTGTCGAATGGCGTAATGAAGTTTTCGCCTAACTGTACAAAAATCTCATGGGTAAGATCATCGAGTTTGTGCTCGTAATCGCTCATATTGGTAAGCATCGTATCATCATTGATATCGAAATCCAGAAGCCCTTCATGAAATTCTTTAGACATCTCAGTCAAAGTTGCTGCTACTTTTTCAAACAGTACAAAAAACACTTTGTCTTTTGGTTGGAACGCTTTAAAAATATTGCCGATTCCCATTTTTTTTGATTTAAAATTAGTGGTGCAAATTTCCGAAAAACCGTTTTAACTTAGCCGTTTTAATATTAATTTTTCGTAACATTGAGAAATATCTATCCACAAAATTACAAAAAAGAAGTCCCGAAATAATATCGGGACTTATTAATTATTTGAGAAAGGAAATTAGTTTGCCACTTCGGCTCTCATTTCTTTTCCTTTAAATTTCTGGGTTTGTAAACCTTTTATCACTTCATCTTTAAATGATTTCTCAACTTCAAAGAACGAGAATTTTTCCAGAATCTCGATTTCACCGATATCAGGTCTCTTCTTGGATTTTGCGGTAGATTTGTTAATAATCTCGAGCATATCCATTTTCTTCAGCTGGTCTTTTTTTCCTAAGTTAAAGAAGAAACGCACCATATCACTGTTGCTTTTTCTAGGCTTTCTGTCGCGGTCGCGTCCACCATCTCTGAAGCTGTCTCTTCTGTCGCCTCTGTCGCGATCTCTGCCACGGTCACGATCTCTTCCTCTGTCACGGTCTCTTCGACTGTCGCCACGGTCATCAGCATTAAATTTCTGGTCAGCAAGATCATTTTTGTCTTTATAGAACATGGCCAAATCTCTCAACTGAAGCTGCAGTAATTTGTGAACCAATTCTTCTTTCGAAAATTCAGATAAATCCGGGATCAAAGAATCATCAAACGTAAAAAACTCTTCGTGTTCGGTAAATAATTTCTCGAAAACACCGCCAACCTGAGCTTTGATAATCGCCTCACCGGTGGGGATTTTCTTTTCAACAATGTCAATTTTTGTTGACGATTTAATTTGCTTCAGTTTTCTAGATTCCTCTGGCTTAATTAAAGCCATTGATACTCCGTCTTTTCCCGCTCTACCGGTTCTTCCGCTTCGGTGTACGAAAACTTCAGGATCATCTGGCAAAGAATAGTGAATTACGTGAGTCAGTGAATTTACATCCAA
>NZ_DAMBHK010000092.1:5048-7276 GCF_032060305.1 Kaistella sp.
ACCTACCACATAAAATTCGTGCTTGATGTTTTTCTTCACCTCATTAATCGATCCTACGGAAATACGGTGTGGTGAAGTTAAATAGTTTTTAGAAATTCTTTCAACCTCTTTGTTCATCGTTGCGGAGAACAGATAAGTTTGCTTGGTATCCGGAGTTTCTCTTAAAATGGTTTCCAAATCATCTTTGAAACCCATGGAAAGCATTTCGTCGGCTTCATCTAAAACCAACCACTGGATTTCGGAGAAATCAAGTGCTTTTCTGTTAATTAAATCGATCACACGACCTGGCGTACCCACAATAATCTGTGGTTTTTCGCGGAGTGACCGGATTTGATCCATAATACTGCTGCCTCCGTAAACCGCGGTGGTTTTAACGCTCGGCATGTATTTCGAATAATTTTTAATGTCTTTCGTAATCTGAAGACACAGTTCTCTTGTCGGACAAAGCACCAAAAATTGGATTTTGCGACTACCCTCGTCAATCATATCCAAAATCGGAAGCGAAAATGCTGCTGTTTTGCCCGTCCCCGTCTGCGCTAGTGCGATCATGTCGCGTATATCTGTAGAGATAAAAGGAATGGTCTGTTTTTGGATTTCTGTGGGGCTTTCGAAGCCCATTTCGCCAATTGCCTTCAAAATTTCAGGACTTAGATTGGTTTCCGTAAATAAATTCATTAAGTATTTTAAAATATTCTGCAAAGATACACTTTTTTGAATTGATAAAAATTACATTGTTTTATTAAACTTTTGTTAAAGCAGTCTTCCGTTCTGCAGCTTTATAAATTTTCTCTAAATTTGAATAAAAATACTAGAAACATGTCTGCTGTCATCAAAAATTCAACTTTACTCTTTCTTAAAGATCTTTATAAAAACAATAACCGCGAATGGTTTAATGAAAATAAAGGCCGTTATACCGCCGCAAATAACAATGTGGCAGATTTTGTCGAAACGCTGATTGAAGAAATCGGAGAATTTGATGAAGAAATCTTAAAGACAGATGCTAAAAAAGCACTGTTCCGGATTTACCGCGATGTAAGGTTCTCCAAAGACAAATCACCGTACAAAACCAATTTCGGGGCGGGTTTCGGAATGGGAAAAGGAAACAGAATTTCAGGCTACTATCTTCATATCGAGCCCGGAAAATCTTTTTTAGCAGGCGGTGTTTACCAGCCCGAACCTTCAGTTTTAAAGGAAATACGCAAAGAAATCTCCATGAACGGCAAAGAATTCCTGAGTATTTTACAGCAGGATGAATTCCGCAATAATTTTCGGGGATTAAGTGTAGAAAATAAGCTGCAGAGGGTTCCGGTCGGCTTCGAAAAAGATGATCCCATGGCCGAATTTTTAAAACTGAAAAGTTTTATTGTTGTTCATCCGGTTTCCAACGAAGCGCTGATGAAAGAAAATGCCGCAGAAAGTTTTGCCAAAATCTATAAAAGCATTAAACCACTCAATGACTTTCTGAGGGCACCTTTCCTTTAAATATTTTTTCTAAAGACTTTTGCTTTTCAGTAAATCAATCGTTTTCTGCATTTCGGGATCGGTTGGACTGATTGCATAATATTTTGCGATTCCGCCTTTCTGGTCTACAATAATAAACCTTGGCACCCAGTTCAGATCGATATAATTATTGAAATTATTTTTCCAGCCTTCATCAAACCAGTAATTTTCATTTTCAGCAATCTGGTATTTTTCCAAACCTTTTTTCCATTGCTCGTGCGAGCGGTCGAGTGAAAAATAAACAAATTCAATTTCAGGGTTTTTCTCCTTAAGTTCTTTTGTGGAAGGCAGCGCGAGAATACAGTCGCGGCACCAGCTTGCCCAGAAATCGATGATTAAAATTTTGCCTTCATGCTGTTTCAGAACTTCTGAAACCGAAAGCTTTTTACCGTTTTGCGAGGTAATTTTTTGTGCTAAGGCTTCCTTAGAAAACGATGTTTTGTTTACTGCCGGAACTTTCTGTGAAAAAACCGTACACGAAATGAATATAATGACTAAACTGAATATTTTTTTCATATTTAAATCTGTTCAAACAAAACCAACGAAAATTCAGTATTGATTATTGCTTTTCCGTTTTCAACTTTTACCGTTTTGCCGGAATACGCATCGCGGAGTTTTGTGCCGTTTTCGAAAATACCTGTTACAGAAACTTCTTTGATTCCTGTATTTAAATCCAAACCAATCAAAACTTTGTCCGTATTAAAAGTTCTTGTAAACCAGTAAGGCGA
>NZ_DAMBHK010000093.1:0-4781 GCF_032060305.1 Kaistella sp.
TTTACATCACCTCAATCAAACTGCCTCTTTCCTCGTCTTTACGGATGTTCAGGGAGACCGGGATTTTCTCTTTCAGTTCTTCCACATGCGAAATAATTCCGACAATTCTGTTTTCCTTTTGCAGACTGGTTAAGGTTTCGAAAACCACATTTACAGATTCCAGATCCTGGGTTCCGAAACCTTCATCGATGAAAAAGAAATTCTTATCTGCTCTCGCATTGGTCTGAACGCTTTCTGCAAGTGCCAAAGCAAGGCTAAGTGATACCTGAAAAGCCTGTCCGCCGGATAAAGTTTTTACACTTCGGGAGCGGCCTTCGTTGAGATAATCGATGATTTCAAAATCGTTGTTTTCATTCAGCTGAAGACTCAGCTGGTTGCGCGTCATGCGGTGAAAACGGATGTTCGCCTGGTCGCAGAGCTGACGGAGATAAATGGAAGATACATACTGCACAAAACCTGCACCTTTAAAAAGATTCGTCATAATTTTTAGGTTTTCAGCGCGCTTCTGAAGTTTCGAAAATTCTTTCAGTAAATTCTCTTTTTTACTGAACTCCATGACTAACCTGTCAATCTCTGAACTGATTTTTATAACCGCATTGTTGGCGTTTGTTTTTTCGCTTTCAAGGGTTTTGAACTGCGTTTCGGCTTCTGTGAAACGGTTTTCATCAAAATTAAATCCTTCGAGTTTGGTTTCGAGCTCAGAGATTCCGTTTTTTAGCGTTTCGAACTCAATCCTGAATTTTTGGATTTGATTTTTTGCTGCTGCTACATCAATTTTTTGCGCTAACACAGGTTCAATTTCATGAAGATACGCGAATTTGTTTTCGGTTAAAGCCTTGTTAATCTGGCTGTTGTTTTTTGAAATCTCTTCATTTAAAGATAAACTCCTTTTTTCGAGTTCTTTTTTAGTCGTTTCTTCAGCAGAAATTTTTACCGCAAGTTCCTGTTCCTGTTTCTTTAAATTTTGGTAATTCTGCTCAGTTTCGAGATTGGTTTTTGATAAATCGGAATGTAATTTTCCGACTTCGCTCACACTTTTTTCACGGTAATCATTCCAGCGTAAAATCTTCAGATTCGCTTCATTGGTCGTGATTTTGGTTTCAACTTCGTGTTCTTTCAGTTTAAAATCCTGAAGTGCTTCATTGAATTTGTCCAACTGTTTCTGATATTTTTCAAGGTTTTCCTGTTCTGCTGAAATCTGTTTCTGAAGGTCGTCGATCTGTTTTTCGATTGCAAAAGATTCAGATTTTTTACTCAAGAATTCTGTTTCATTTTGAGGATTAAATTCTTTCCAGATGAACAGATTTTGATGGTTTTCAACCTGGATTTTTATCTCGTTTAAATTTTCCTCCTCAGTATTTAGCTGAGATTGCTGTAATTTCTTTCTTTCCAGAATTTTTTCGACTACTGAAATGTGAGACTGAATCTCTTTTTGCTGGAAATCAATTTGCGCCAAATGCTCATTTAATAAATTCATTTCAGCTGTAACATCATCAATTTCCACAATATGCGGATGCTGCAGTGAGCCGCAAAGCGGACAGGATTTTCCGTCGTGAAGTTCGTCCACAAAATGGGCCAACTGCTGCTGAACTTCGAGCTGGCTTTTCTTTGCTAAACTTTTGGTTTTATCACTTTCAAGCCGATCCATTTTCAACCGAAACTCTTGAGGAAAGTTTTCCGGATCGATGTTGAAAGGCTGTAGTTCTTTTTCAATTTTCAGAAGTCCGGTCTTAATTTCAGTGATTTTACTGGTTTGTTTCTGAAAAGAATCGCTTAAGTTTCTTTGTTCAGAAAACCAGTTCCCAACGTTCAGCAGCAAGTTGGTGTCGAGTTTTTTGGGTCTCAGATTTTCAAGCTGAGCATGTAATCCGGAGATTTTTTCTTTGATTGTTTTTTGAAAATTTTCGACTTCCTTTACCTTCGCAAAGCCGTTTTCTGTGCGCTCTTTTAGAGATTTAATGTCAGTTGAATACGTGAGCATCTGAAAAATCAGATTCAAGTCATTTTCCTGAATTTTGGAATCACTTAAGGTTTCATATTTCAGCAAAACAGCTTCAAATTCCTTCTTATTTTGATCAACTTTTGATAAGGTTTCTTTTAAAAGTTCTGCATTTAAAGTCTGCTCTTTTTGAAGATGGTGTAATTCAGATTGAAGTTTTTCTTTTTCTGAAATTAATGGATTAAACGCGCAAGAAATTTTATCATACAAATCCGTTTTTGCTTCCAGTGCATCAATTTTTTCTTTTTCGATAAGAAGTTTTGCGAAGTTTTCTTTCTTCGAATTGAGCAGTTGGAAATCGGTTTTCAGATTTTTTAGTTGCCGGAAATGATCTTCTGCTTTTTTAAATTCAATATTAATGTTTTCGAATTTCTGCTTTTCAGTTTCCAGTAATTCTCTTTGTATTAAGATGTTTTCTTCATTAATATCTTCAAAACCTTTTAGCTGACCTTCCAATTGATTAAGCGCTGCAGTGTTTTTATTGTTTAAAATTGAGGCATTATTCTGCAGATCATATTGCTGAAGACTGAAAATTTCCTTCATCATATTCGTGCGTTCTGTTGCACCCAATTCGAGAAACTCTTTAAACTGTCCCTGAGGAATAATGATGGTGCGTTTAAAGTTCGCATAACTCAGTCCAATAATTTTTTCGCAATCCGAATGCTCCAGCGGAATCCAGTTTTCGCTGTGTTTTTCGTAAAATGTTGCCTGCACGGGTTTTACATCGTCAAATTTTTTAGAATTCCGTCTGAATTCCCTTTGAACGCGGAAATTTTTATTTTCGTGATTGATGAAATCGAACTGAATAAAGGACTTATTCGCTTTCAGATTCATCATATTGTACGCCCTTTTATCCTGCTTATTGAGGCGTTCGGTTTCGCCGTACAATGCAAAAGAGATGGCTTCTAAAATGGAAGATTTCCCGGAACCTACAGCCCCGAAAATACCGAAAAGTCCGGCTTCCGTAAGGTTGGAAAAATCAATGGACTGCCGCTCCTGATAAGAGTACAAACCTTCAAGGGTGAGCTGAACTGGAATCATAATTTAAAGGTTTTTAATTTCGTTAAACAGTTCGATGAGATCATCGTTCGGTGCCTGGCCGTTGTTTTTAGTTTTGAAGTAATCTTTAAAAAGCGCCTGGATATCCTGATTTAAATTGATGGTTCTCAACTGATTTTCACTGAATTCCTCATTTTTGATTTTAGGAATTAAATGGACAATTCCGTGGTGAGTCTGGTAAATTTTTTTGCGGTCCTCCGCTTTCAAAAAAGTTTCGCTTTCCAGAGTGAGTTCCACCAAAGTATTTTGATTTTCGGTGAGCCACTCAAGCGCGTGTTCTATATTGTTGAAGGTTTTTCTTGCCAAAGATTTCCCGTGTTGTAAGGCAATTTTTTCAAAAGAAACATGCTGATTCGGCTGTGCATGGATAATAGAAACAAATTTGGTCTGTCCGGCTTCACTGAAACTGTAGCAAAGTGGGGAAGAGGAGTATACAACGGGTTTTTCAGCCGTCCCGATATTTCTGAAACCGTGCAGATGTCCTAAAGCCGTGTACTGAATCTGAGGTGGAATGCTATCTGAAAAAATAAGATCAGCATTCCCAATTTTAATAGGTTTTTCACCTTCAGGTTCGTCCAGAAGCGGTCTTCCTTTTCTGTTCATGTACAGATGCGCCATCATAAGGTTTACACCTGTTTCATCACAGAATTCATCAGCCAAACGCTGCCAGTTTTCTGCCAATACCTGATTAAGATCTTCTTCTTTATTTTCACCGAAATATTCTTTCAGGCGGATTTCGTTTGCATAAGGAGTATGAAGAATCCGTACCGGAAATTCCTGATTTTTGAGCTTTATTTCTATAAAACCCGGAACCGAACACGTAATTTTAAAACCATCGAGTTCAAAAGGATTTACAACTGCTTTGGGATGACCAATTAAGACAATGCCACATTCTCGGGCCAGCGGATCGGGTGCATCAATCAGGTTTGGAGAATCGTGATTGCCGGAAATTGCGATGACCGGGCGTTTTCCGTTCAGCGATAAACGTTTCAAAGTTTTGTAAAAAAGTTCGGTGGCTTCAACACTTGGATTGAAATTATCGAAAAGATCGCCGGCAACCAGAACAAGATCAACATTTTGTGCGTCGGCAATTTCTACGATTTCCTCCATGACCAGAATCTGTTCTTCGAGTCTCGAAAAACGGTCCAGCCGTTTACCCAAATGCCAGTCGGCTGTATGCAGAATTTTCATGTTCAGAAAAAATTAATGATGAAATGGAATCTGTAGCGATTTCACCTTTCAAATGTAAGGACAAAAAATAGTGATTTTTTACTTTTTACCGCATAAATAAATTGTAATGTTTACTTTTACGGGCATTATGGAACATAAAGATCCTTTACACGGAAAACGTTTAGATTCAATTTTAGAAGAGTTGGTCGAATATTACGGAGGTTTTGAAGAGTTAGGAAAAGAAATCAATATCAAATGTTTTACCGATAATCCGAGTATCAATTCCTCGCTTAAATTCCTTAGAAAAACGGATTGGGCCAGATCGAAAGTGGAAAGTCTCTATCTCTATGTCCTACGACAGAAAAAGAAGCAGGAGAAAAGGGATCAATAAATTAATCAATGAATTTTCCGGAAACATAATACCATCTTCCGTTCAAATTTTTAAAAAGCGAATGTTCATGATGAATTTGCGGTTTTCCATTTTCATCATTATAGTAAGCCTTAAATTCTACTTGGTTTAAAGTTGATTTCAAGATTTCCAATTTCGTCCATT
>NZ_DAMBHK010000093.1:4881-7158 GCF_032060305.1 Kaistella sp.
AGTCTTACCAAATCGTCGGTAATGCCTAATTCTGCACGTTTCTCTGCCGGAATCGAAGCGTGGGTCATCAACGCAGGATGATTTGCCAAAGATTCTACGCCGCCCAAAGATTCAGCTAAAGTGAATACTTTTAGTTTTTCTAAAAACTTGATGGCATCTTCTTTTTTCCCGGATTTAAAGATGAACGAAACCATTCCACCGAAATCCTTCATCTGTTTTTTTGCCAAATCGTGTTGAGGATGAGATTCCAAACCTGGATAAATCACTTTGTCCACGGCAGGATGACTTTCCAGATATTTTGCGACAGCCATTCCGTTTTCCGAATGTCTCTGAACTCGTAATGCCAAAGTTTTAATTCCACGAAGTACCAAATAAGAATCGTGTGGACCGAGAATTCCACCGCTCGCAAACTGTATAAAATGGAGTTTATCGCCCAGTTCAGGAGTTTTTGCAACCAAAGCACCGGCAATCACATCGGAGTGTCCGCCAAGATATTTTGTCGCGGAATGCATCACGATATCAGCACCTAAATCAATTGGTCTTTGCAAATATGGCGTCGCAAAAGTATTATCAACCGCAACCAAAATATCTTTTCCTTTTACTAAATCGGTTACTGCTTTGATGTTAACCAATTTCATCAAAGGATTGGTTGGAGTTTCAATCCAGATTAATTTCGTTTTATCATTTATTAAATCTGAAATTTTCGAAACATCATCAAAATTCACGAAGGTAAATTTGAGTTGGTATTTTTCGAAAAGGCGGGTGAACATTCGGTAAGTTCCGCCGTAAAGATCGTCAACCGCGATAACTTCATCCCCCGGATTTAATAATTTAAGAACACAATCGATTGCCGCCAAACCGGAACCGAAAGCTAAACCTCGCGCGCCGTTTTCAATGCTTGCCAAGCTGTCTTCCAAGGCTTGTCTGGTAGGATTTGCCGCTCTGGAATATTCGTAACCGGAATGAATTCCCGGAGATTTCTGCGCAAAAGTTGAGGTTAAAAAAACGGGTACATTCACCGATCCTGTTGCGGATTCATGGTGTTGACCACCGTGGATTACTTTGGTATTGAAATTCATAATTGTATTGCTTATTGCAAATGGCTTTTCGCTTTTGGCTTATCCTATTTGCATGTTATTAAGTTTTAAAGTTGCCATCAGCCAAAGGCCGTCAGCAAACCGCCTGCTACATTCTAATTGCCGATTTGGCCGCGAACTGCTCTGCCATTTCCTCCATCCATTTTGCAACATCTTCTTCGCCGGTCGCACGTTCATAAGTATTAGCCAATGACACGAGGATTTGGTGAAGGAACATTTTCATTTGGTCTACAGGCATATCTTTCGTCCAAAGATCAATTCTCAGGGCTTCCATCGCTTTATCATCCCACACGGAGATCATGGTGGCTTTGGTTTCCTGGGCTTCGATTCCGCCATCCTGTGCGTTCCAGGTCATGGTTTCGGGAATGTGGTTTTCGTCGAGTTCTACGTCTATGGTAATCTGGGTTTTTCTCATGATTTATTGGGTTACGGAGTCGTGGTAAAGCGAACTCTTTTAATATTTAGGTTTATAATTGCTTTGGTTGAAAATATCCTGAGCGTTCATTTTCAGGAAATCGGTAAGTTTGGTTTCAGGATTTTGCTGAAAGAATTTTCTGGTGATTTGCCATCCGGTGAAAATTCCGACTCTTGGGGAAGATTCGTTATCGATTTCGGTATAAAATTTTGAAAACGGCCCCGGATTGATGAAGCGCTCTTTTAGCCGGAGATCGTCACTGAAAATCAGGTTGTTTTCCACGAAATAATTCCAGATATTCACTTCGTTTTGTTTGGCCCATTCGAACTGTTTCTGGGAATAATGCATTTTCAGATAATCGGGGAAATCCGGTAAAAAAGCATCCTGAAGCGTCATGATTTTTCCGTTATAAATGAGTTCATCAATAAATTTCTGGTGATTAAGATTCGGCTGCACAAAATAATTTGCAAAAACTTCAGAAACTTTAGGAACGATATTCTGCGGATTCATCGAAGTCTGGAAATACTGCTCCAAACCTTTATAATTAAGATTGTTTTCGCCCATAAATCCGGTAATGTCGATAAAAAGCATATTCACGTCATCTCTGTAAAAAATTGGTTCCATAATTCCGCTTAAAACAGAGGAAAAAAGATAGACTTGAGGTGTTTTAAATTCCGGGAAATAGTATTTGATGTGAGAGAACAATCCCGTTAAATCGCTGTTGAGTTTTGCGATGTCGATCTTAGAAATAGCTTCTTTATAAAT
>NZ_DAMBHK010000094.1:0-2678 GCF_032060305.1 Kaistella sp.
CCGACAATCTGTTCATCGGTAAAAGTGAGGTAAGAATGGGCGAGGAAATTCATAAGTAAATTTAAAACAAATATTCATGAAAATCCTCAATTTTACTTACTTCAACAATCGTAATTCCGAACTTCTTCTTCGGAATCTTATTCAAATTCGAAACAAAAATCTTTTCATAGCCCAGTTTTTCAGCTTCCGAAATGCGCTGTTCGATCTGCGACACCGGACGTATTTCTCCGCTCAGTCCAATTTCTCCCGCAAAACAGAAATGTTCTGAAATCGCAATATCTTCGTTGGAGGAAAGCACCGAAGCTACCACAGCCAAATCCAGCGCCGGATCATCGGTTTTGATGCCGCCGGTAATATTCAAAAAAACGTCTTTGGCGCCCAGCTGGAAGCCTGCACGCTTTTCTAAAACCGCCAGAAGCATATTAAGTCTTTTCGAATCGAAACCCGTACAGCTTCGCTGCGGAGTTCCGTAAACTGCCGTACTTACCAGAGCCTGAATCTCGATGAGCATCGGGCGGTTTCCTTCTAAAGTTACTGCGACAGAATTTCCGGAAAGTTCTTCAAATTTTTTGGTGATTAGGATTTCTGAAGGATTTTTAATTTCCTTTAAACCCTGGGAAACCATTTCATAAATCCCAATTTCTGAGGTAGAACCGAAACGGTTTTTGTTTGCACGTAAGAGTCTGAACAAATGATTTCGGTCGCCATCGAAATTCAGAACAACATCAACCATGTGTTCCAGGACTTTCGGGCCTGCTATTTGACCGTCTTTGGTGATATGTCCCACTAAAAACACCGGCGTGTTGCTTTCTTTAGCGTATTTAATGATTTCATTCGAACATTCCCGGATTTGCGAAACGGTACCGGGCGAACTTTCGATGAGCTGGCTTTGCAGCGTCTGTATGGAATCGATGATCACAAAATCCGGCTTCAGTTTTTTAGCTTCGTGAAGAATCTTTTCCACTGAAGTTTCAGTGAAAAGATAACAGTGGGGATTCTGGAGTTCTGTAAGCCGGTCGGCACGCATTTTAATTTGAGATGCGCTTTCTTCGCCGGAAACGTAAAGAATTTTCTTCTTCATCTTCAGCGCAAGCTGCAATAACAAAGTCGATTTCCCGATTCCCGGTTCCCCGCCAATTAAGGTAACAGAGCCTAAAACAATTCCGCCGCCCAGTACACGGTTCAGTTCTTCGGAGGGTGTTTTAATCCGCGGCTCTTCGTTGGTTTCAACTTCGATGATATTGATGATATGCTGCTTGGAGCGGTCGGAAAAACTTTTCACAGAAGTTTTTTCTACAATTTCTTCCACCAAAGTATTCCATTCGCCACAGTTTTTACACTGCCCAAGCCATTGCGGGTATTGCGTCCCGCAGTTCTGACAGAAATATGCCGTTTTCACTTTTGCCATGTTGCGAATTTCATGCTTTTTTTTCAATTACGCAGATTTTAGCAAAAAAATAACCGCTGAAAGGAGCGGCTACTTAATATAGGGATTTAACTTTCTTCTTAGTTGGCTACGATATTCACAGTAACTTTAATCGCATCACCTGTTTTTACACCCATGAAACCAGGTCTTTCCATTCCGAAATCCGATAATTTAAGATTTTCAGTCCCTGTAATATTATAAGATGCGCCGTTTTTAACAACATTTACTGGGAAACTCACATCTTTTGTAATTCCTGCTATTGTAAGTTTACCGGCTAAAGTACTTTTACCAACGGCTAAGGAAGCTGCGGTAAAACTGATGTTCGGCGATTTATCAGCTTTCAGGGCATCGTAAGCTTTATTATCCATCATTTTACCTTTGGTACTTTTCAGGTTTTTTGCGGGCATACTGAATTTTACGTTGGTAATAGCGTTTCCGCTAACCGTACCGCTGAAGTTAGCTGAAGAGGCTGTCATCGTCCAGTCATGCATCGGAGAAGTTCCGTCAACAGCGATTTTTGTAGATTTACCGGTGATGTTTTGTGCATTTACAAAACCAAAAAAAGTAACAGCGAACAGGAGCATTACGGATTTAAGAGTGTTTTTCATTTCTTTAATATTTAAGTTAATATTTAATTGTTTTCTGTTTCTTGGACCTATTTTCTAGTGTAAAGTTAAGCGCATTTTTTCGTAATTAAAAATGACATTTCTCACCCCAATCAATCTTTAACTATTTGAAGACCAACACATTGAAAATTTTTCAATTATCCACCTTAATTTACATGACTTTCGACAGGATTAATTTGTCGCATGTTGCAAATTCGCTTAACTTTGCACAAACCTAATCTAATGAGTAAAAAGAATACGAAATACATCTTCGTTACAGGAGGTGTTACTTCATCTTTGGGAAAAGGAATTGTTTCCGCTTCTTTGGGACTTCTGCTAAAATCCCGCGGTTACAATGTCACCATCCAGAAACTTGATCCCTATATCAACATCGATCCCGGCACCTTAAACCCCTACGAACACGGCGAATGCTACGTAACGGAAGACGGCGCTGAAACCGACCTGGACCTCGGGCATTATGAAAGATTTCTGAATTCCGCCACCTCCCAAAACAATAACGTTACCACCGGTAAAATTTACCAAACCGTAATTGAGAAGGAAAGAAAAGGAGATTTCCTTGGAAAAACCGTGCAGGTCATCCCGCATATTACCAATGAAATTAAGCGCAGAATTAAAATTCTTGCAAA
>NZ_DAMBHK010000094.1:2778-4680 GCF_032060305.1 Kaistella sp.
TGTAATGTGCCTTTGGCAAATGTAATTGAATGCCGGGATATGGAGACCATTTACGAAGTTCCGCTTCATCTCCAAAAACAGGATTTTGACGATGTAGTACTGAATGAACTTGGCTTAAAATCGGACTCAGAAGCAGACTTAAAAGACTGGAAAAACTTTCTGAAGAGATACAAGAATCCGAAAAAATCGGTTGAGATCGCTTTGGTCGGCAAATATGTCTCACTTCAGGATTCCTATAAATCCATTGCTGAAGCATTTATTCATGCCGGTGCTGATCTGGAAACCGAAGTGAAAATCCGTTGGGTGTACAGTGGCGATCTTACGGAAGACAATATAAAAGAAACTTTATCCGGAATCGACGGTATGCTGATCGCTCCAGGTTTTGGCGACAGAGGAATCGAAGGAAAAATTTCAGCCGCAAGATATGCCCGCGAAAATAATATTCCGCTCTTGGGAATCTGTCTCGGAATGCAGATCATGACCATCGAATTCGCCAGAAATGTTCTGGGATACAAAAAAGCCAACTCTATGGAATTCGACACTTCCACTCCAGATCCGGTGATCTCTTTGATGGAAGAGCAGAAAAATGTGGTAGATAAAGGCGGAACCATGAGACTGGGCGCCTGGAAATGCACCTTAAAACCAAATTCCAAACTTTTGGAAATCTATGGCTCAAAAAATATTTCTGAAAGACACCGCCACCGCTACGAATTCAATTCAGAATACAAAGAAGAATTCGAAAAGAACGGCCTTCTCCCTACCGGACTGAACCCTGAAACCGGTTTGGTAGAAACCCTGGAACTTAAAAACCATCCGTTCTACATCGGTGTACAATATCACCCGGAATACAAAAGTACTGTAGCATCGCCTCATCCGCTTTTTAAAGCGCTGATAAAGGCAGCAACCAAAAAATAAAACCGAAGAGATAAAAGACAAAATGTTTTTTATCTCTTTGTTTTTAAATGAGTTGACAAAAAATTCTTCATTGCCAAAAAAATCAGTATTTTTGTCAGCCAAAATTAAAGGGGTAAGAACGGTTTAAATTCCAACCCGATAATCCAAACAATCAATTAAAAAGATGCAACAAAATAACGGTTTAGATAAAAATCAACTGATTAGTTTCGCCCTGTTTTCCATGATCCTTATTGGAGCGATGTTTTACTTCCAAAACAAACAGGCTACCGAGCAACAGCTTTTAGATGCCGAAAACAAGGCAAAAACCACCCAAACCACGATTGCCAACAGTACCAAACCCGCTGTTGTTACCAACTTAAACGACAGTGTGAAAGCCACCTCCATTCAGCAGGTGCAGTTGAAAAACAAGGAACTGAGCTTGGGAATTTCTACTTTGGGCGGACAGATTTCTACCGTACAGCTTAATGAATACAAAGCTTATAACCCGCAAAGCGACATCAACGACAGGGATCTTTTAATATTCGACCGGAACAACTCGTCTTACGGTTTTCAGTTCAAAGACAAAACAGGCAAAACCTTCAACACAAAAGACCTTATTTTTACACCGACACAAAGTGGCAACACGGTGACGATGCAGGCCAATGCAAACGGTGCGGTGATTCAGTTTATTTATACCCTTCTTGATAAGTATACTGTGGATTTCAATGTGAAAACACAGGGATTAAATCAACTGGTTGCGGACCAGAAAGCAGATTTCGTTTGGGATTTCAATGCCCGCGGTTTAGAAAAAGGCCGTGCCCAGGAGCAAACCCATACTGAATTCAATTACTCATTTAACAATTACAAGAGTTTTGATTATGACGGGAGAACCGAAATGGACGAGCCGGATGAAACCCTGAACTGGCTTGCCATAAAACAGCAGTTTTTCTCTGCTGTGATCGAACCGCAACACGGTTTCAAAAACTCTAAAGGTTCTCAGGAAATGGT
>NZ_DAMBHK010000094.1:4780-7135 GCF_032060305.1 Kaistella sp.
ATTCTTTCGCCGGTAATGTTCAAACAGCACAAACTCAGCGCGATGATGCGTGTTATCCGTCCGGAGATTGATGAAGTAAATGCAAAATTTAAGGATGCAGATCCTTTAAAAAAACAACAGGAAACAATGGCAGTTTACCGGAAAGCCGGGGTAAATCAGATGGCGGGATGTTTGCCAGCCTTGCTGCAGATTCCGATTTTCTATGCGCTCTTCCGTTTCTTCCCGAACATGATCGACCTCAGAGGCAAAAGCTTCTGGTTTGCCAAGGATTTAACGGCTTATGATGATGTAATTAAACTGCCCTTCCATATTCCGTTCTTAGGCGAGCATTTAAGTATTTTCGCAATTGCGTGTACGGTGGTAATCTTGATTTATACGGTAATGACTTCCGGAAACATTCAGCAGCCACAGCAGGAAGGAATGCCGAATATGAAAGTGCTGATGTACATCTTCCCGATTACCTTCCTTTTCTTCCTGAACACTTCAGCATCCGGACTTTCATGGTATTATTTTGTATCGAATGCTATTAACATCTTAATCATTCTTGTCATTAAATACTGGATTCTGGATGAAAAGAAAATCCATGCACAGATACAGGCCAACAAGCAGAAGGAACCTAAAAAAGAAGGCAAGTTCCAGAAAAGAATGCGCGAAATGATGGAACAGGCGCAGGAACAGCAAAAAGCCCAACAGCAACAGGCCAAGAAAAAGAAATAAGATTATCTTATTATACAAGACAAAAAAGCGGAATTGATTTTCCGCTTTTTTTTATAGCCATATTTTAAGGTCATTCATCATTCATCCTCAAAAGCTTCAGGTTTTCTTTTACGTAAGTCCAATATAAGTCCAATATAACTCTAATAAAACATTGGAGTCATAGTGGAGTTATAATGAACTTATAATTGATTTAGGTGGTAGCTTAGTGTAGGCTGACTAAATGAATATACCGGCAGAATCAGCTAAATGTTTTCGACTTAGCCCGCGTAAGAATGCTCACCGCAAACCCTGTAATCCAGTCGGAATGATCTTCGGTGATGGATGGTGGGACCGTATTTGTTCAAAGCTTCCTGATGCTGCTTTGTAGCATAACCCATATTGGTAGCCCAGCCATATTCCGGAAACTCTTTGTGAAGCGCGATCATAATCCTGTCCCTGTAATTTTTTGCTAAAATCGAGGCACATGCAATAGAAAGCAGCTTAGCATCTCCTTTTACAATACATTCATGGGGAATAGATTGGTAGGGATGAAATCTGTTTCCATCAACCAGGATAAGTTCCGGGCGGGTTTTGAGTTGATCAAGTGCATGATGCATTGCCATGATACTTGCATTTAAGATATTGTGAACATCAATTACTTCCGGGGAAACTTCGGCGATCGAATATTCCACCACATGATCTTTGATGTAGGAATCCAACTCCATCCGTGTCCTGAAGGTTAGTTTTTTCGAATCATTAACCAAATTATGTGTGAAATTCTCGTCAATAATAACACTCGCAGCCACCACAGGACCGCACAGGCAGCCTCTGCCGACTTCATCACAGCCTGCTTCTATATAATGTTCTGACCATTTTTTAAGCAAATCCATATAAAACGAACAAAATTTATATTCAATAATCGTTTGTAAAATTACAATTATTACGTAAAAACTAACTAAATTTTTAGCCGTGGAGGGACAATTAAGGGATTCTACAGTTCTAAAATTTGCTTTTTAAACACATTTCACATAAACCAGTTGAACTGTAAAAAACTTAAAAATTCTTTAAGATTAACGTAATTTAACTTAATTTTCATTGCATAGTTAATATAAAAAGATTGCTATAAACAATTATATTTTACTACTTTATTTAAATCTGCATGATATTTATCATAAAAATGCTTCAAATTCTGATAAATTCACACATTTGTAATAATTGTTACATTAAATACAGCAGCGCCAGATATTTATTAGATTATTAAGAATTAATTAACAAAATGTTTGGTCATATTGTGAAAGTTTTGCACTTTTGTCTCAATGAAAAAATTTAATTTGATATGAAGAAACTAACAACAAGCGTTTTAGCTGTAGTTTTAACCTCCTCATTTGCTTTGGTAAATGCTCAGGTTGACACTGCCAGAACGCAGGATATCGAAGGCGTTGTAGTAACGGCTTTAGGTATTAAAAGAGAGAAAAAATCTATTGGGTATGCAGCTCAGGAGGTTAAAGGTGAAACCATCTCTGACGCAGGGCAAAACAATGCCTTAAGTGCTCTATCAGGTAACGTAGCGGGGGTACAAGTTACCGCACCATCTTCTATGGGTGGTTCTACCAGAATCACAATGAGAGGGGTAAGTTCAATCATCGGTGAAAACAGACC
>NZ_DAMBHK010000095.1:0-7114 GCF_032060305.1 Kaistella sp.
GTTACAAAAGAAGATAAAATTACACTGCCCGAAGTTTTGAAAATTCTGGAAGAATCGAAAGAAAACATCTCAATGAACAAGCAGCTCACCGAGCATTCGCAGCAGCTCAGAAAACTTTCGGAAGAATTGCAGAACGCGAACGAAACACTAGTTATTAAAGACAAACAGAAAGACGATTTCCTCGATTCTGTTGCGCACGAATTACGAACGCCTATCACAGCGATCCGCGCGACGAGCGAGCTGCTGCTGGATGATGACGAAATGCCAGCGGAGATTAAAAAAGATTTCCTCGGCAACATTATTTCCGAAAGCGACCGCCTGGCAGAAATCATCAACGATATTCTTTTTCTGGATAAACTCGAGGCCGGAACCACGCCCCTTAACCTTGCAGAAAAAAACATTACCGAGACTTACCATAAAGCTTTGAAGCCTTTGCTGCAACTTTTTGAGCAAAAACATCTTCATCACTCGGAAGTCAATTTACTGAAGAATGAGATTTTTGAATATGATGAAATGAAAATGATTCAGGTTTTTCAGAATATCCTGGGTAATGCGCTGAAATTCGCCAATGAACAGGGAATGATTCAGACCAAATTTCAGGAAAAAGATGGCATGCTGAAAATCTCAATCTTTAATACCGGCAAAACAATTCCAACGGAAGATTTGCAGTATGTATTCGAGAAATTTTACCAGAGCAAGAACCAGAATCTGAGAAAACCTTTAGGCAGTGGACTTGGACTTGCCATATGTAAGAGAATCATCAGTGCCCATGGCGGTAATATCGAAGCCAAAAACAAAGAAATCGGTGTTACGTTTGAGATTTTTTTGCCCACTAAAAATGAAACTACATGAAAAAGATATTAATTGCAGACGACGAACATAAAATCATCATGACCCTGGAATATGCCTTCCGGAAAGCTGGCTACGAAGTTTTCATCGCCAGAGACGGTTCCGAAGTCCTGGAAATCCTAAAAACCCATATTCCCGATATTATTCTGCTTGATATCATGATGCCGAATGTCGACGGATACAGCACTCTTGCAGAAATCCGTAAAAATGAGGCGTACCGCAATATCAAAGTGATTTTTCTTTCCGCCAAAACCGGAGAAGCTGATATTGCCAAAGGTTTGGAAATGGGCGCTGATGCCTATGTAACAAAACCCTACTCTATTAAAAAACTTAGCGAACAGGTAGAAAATTTAATCAAATAAAACTTAAGATATGAAAGCGCACAAAATGTTCCGCGAAAGCGTGGAAAATAAAGAGAAATTTTGGGCAGAACAGGCAGAAAATATTGAATGGTTAAAAAAACCAACCCAAATCCTCACCGACGATGGCCAAAGTTACCCAACCTGGTTTACAGATGGTGAACTCAACACCTGTTATCTTGCTTTAGATAAACATATTAACGACGGTTTCGGTGATCAGGTGGCCCTTATTTATGATTCTCCGGTAACTTCCCGAATCATAAAATACACCTACAGCGAAGTTCGCGACCAGGTGGCAAAATTTGCGGGAGGACTGCAGAATTTAGGCTTACAGAAAGGCGACACCGCGATTATTTACATGCCCATGATTCCACAGTCGGTTTTCGCTATGCTGGCCTGCGCAAGACTGGGCGTTACGCATTCCGTGGTTTTTGGCGGCTTTGCCCCTACCGAACTGGCGATCAGAATCGACGACTGCAATCCTAAAGCCATTATTACCGCAAGTTCGGGGATGGAAGTTTCGCGCCGGATTCCTTATCTGCCTTTTGTGCGCGAAGCTGTTTCAATTTCAGAATACAAACCGGAACACATCGTGGTTTACGACCGCAAACTTCTGGGCAACAGAATCCATTTTGGAACCGAGAATAATTTAATTGATTTCGAAGAACTTATCGCCAATTCGCAGCCGGTTGACTGTGTTCCAGTAGAATCCACCCACCCGCTCTACATCCTGTACACCTCCGGAACTACAGGAAAGCCCAAAGGTGTGGTACGCGATAACGGCGGACATGCCGTAGCGATGAAATTTGCGATCAAAAATATATACGGCGCTAACGAAGGCGAAACTTTTTGGGCAGCTTCCGATATCGGTTGGGCGGTTGGTCACAGTTTCTCGGTTTATGCCCCACTGATTAACAGAAACACCACTGTTATTTTTGAAGGAAAACCCATTGGAACGCCGGATGCAGGAACCTTCTGGCGTGTAATCGAGGAGCATAAGGTTTCGGTGATGTTTACAGCGCCTACGGCCATCAGAGCCATTAAAAAAGAAGATCCTGAAGGCGAATTTATAAAGAAATATGATTTATCGTCGCTGAGAACCCAGTTTCTGGCAGGCGAACGATGCGATGTTGCCACCCTCGACTGGTATGAAGAATTCGTCGGTGTACCAGCTATTGACCATTGGTGGCAAACCGAATCCGGATGGCCGATGCTGGGACTGATGCCGGGTGTGGAAGACGTAAAAATCAAGAGAGCCTCTGCCGGAAAGCCAATTCCCGGCTACGATATTAAAATCTTCAGTGAAGAAGGGTACGAACTTGAAGCCCATCATGAAGGATACCTGGTCATTAAACTCCCGCTGGCGCCCGGTGCATTAACGGGAATCTGGGGCGATCCGGAACGGTTTAAATTTGGATATCTGTCGAAATTTCCGGGCTATTATTTCTCGGGCGACGGTGCAATTATGGATGAAGACGGCTACGTTTTCGTTACCGGAAGGGTTGATGATGTGATTAATGTTGCCGGACACCGCCTTTCTACCGCTGAAATGGAAGAAGTGGTCGCCGCCCATAAAGATGTCGCCGAATGCTGCGTGGTTGGAATTGATGATGATTTGAAAGGTCAGGTTCCGTTTGCCATCGCGGTTTTAAAATCTGGTTCCAAGGCAGATCAGGACCAACTAGAAAAAGATATTGTTGCCCTCGTGCGTGAAAAAATTGGTGCTGTGGCCTGTCTGAAAAATGCAATGGTAGTCAACCGGCTTCCGAAAACCCGTTCCGGTAAAATTTTAAGGAAACTCATCAGAACGATGCTCGACGGTAAAGAATACCAAATGCCTTCGACAATTGATGATGAAAGCATTGTAGAGGAATTACAGGAAATGATGAATGTGTATAAAAGAGATAAAATTTAAATCAAAAACCGAAACCTGGGAAAGATAACAGCGCCCTAGCCCTGATGGAAGCGGTTACCCCGCAGCATGCAATGGTCAAACCCGGCCGCGAGGAGTATGAGCGGACAGCAGGTTCCCGGCTTCAAAAAAAACAGTAAAACAAAAAAAATTAAGAATATTATGAAAAATTATTTCATTGATGATCTTCCGGATTATTTCAAGCAGTATAAGAAATCGATAAAAAACCCGAAGAAATTCTGGGATAAAATTGCCGATGAAAACTTTGTCTGGTACCAGCGTTGGAGCAAAGTGGTGGAATATGACATGCAGGAAGCAAAAATCAAATGGTTTAAAAACGCCAAACTCAACATCACCAAAAATTGTATTGACCGGCATCTGAGTATCCGCGGCGAGAAAACCGCGATTATCTGGGAACCTAACGATCCGAAAGAAGAAGCCCAGCATATTTCTTATAACGAACTGCGGGACAGGGTCTGCAAAATGGCTAACGTGCTGCGTGATCTGGGAATCCAGAAAGGCGACCGCGTATGTATTTACCTTCCGATGATTCCGGAATTGGCGGTAACAATGTTGGCCTGTGCAAGACTGGGTGCGGTGCATTCCGTTATTTTTGCCGGATTTTCGGCTTCTGCGGTGAGTTCACGTGTTAACGATTGTGCAGCGAAACTTATCATTTGTTCGGATGGAAGTTACCGAGGCAATAAAGCCATCGATCTTAAAGGAATCATCGACGAAGCAGTAGAAAACTGTCCCACAGTAGAAAAAGTTTTGGTAGTAAAAAGAACCGGCGGCGAAGTGAAGATGAAGGAAGGACGCGACTTTTGGCTTGAACCGCTTTACGAAAAAGCACCGGCAGATTTTATTTCTGTTATTATGGACGCTGAAGATCCGCTGTTTATTCTTTATACTTCGGGTTCCACAGGGAAACCAAAAGGAATGCTCCACACCACTGCCGGATATATGGTTTATACGGCTTATACTTTCAAAAATGTATTCAATTACAGAGAAAATGATATTTATTGGTGTACGGCAGATATTGGCTGGATCACAGGACATTCATACATTCTCTACGGCCCGCTGGCAAACGGCGCAACGACGGTTATTTTTGAAGGTGTTCCCACTTACCCCGAACCCGATCGTTTCTGGGAAGTTATAGATAAGCATAAAGTGACACAGTTTTACACGGCTCCTACCGCGATCCGTTCGCTTGCTAAGGAATCGTATGAATGGGTTGAAAAACATGACCTTTCGAGTTTAAGGGTTATCGGTTCCGTAGGAGAGCCGATCAATGATGAAGCCTGGCATTGGTACAACGATCATGTCGGGAAGAAAAAATGCCCGATTGTAGATACCTGGTGGCAAACAGAAACCGGAGGTATAATGATTTCGCCGCTGCCTTTTGTAACCCCCACAAAACCGACCTATGCAACACTTCCGCTACCGGGAATTCAGCCTGTTCTGATGGATGACAAACGCAATGAAATCACTGGCAACCAGGTAGACGGCAATCTTTGCATCCGTTTTCCGTGGCCGGGAATTGCCAGAACGATCTGGGGCGACCACCAGCGATATAAAGAAACCTATTTTACCGCGTTTCCGGGGAAATATTTCACCGGTGACGGTGCTTTGCGTGATGAAGTAGGCTATTACAGAATAACAGGACGCGTAGATGACGTGATTATCGTTTCCGGGCATAATCTGGGAACGGCTCCAATTGAAGACAGTATTAATCAGCATCCGGCTGTTGCAGAGTCTGCGATTGTGGGTTATCCGCACGATATCAAAGGCAGCGCACTCTATGGCTATGTGATTCTTAAAGATACCGGCGAAAGCCGCGACCGGGATAATCTTCGTAAGGAAATTAACCAGGTCATCAGTGATACGATCGGACCAATTGCGAAACTCGATAAAATTCAGTTTGTATCAGCCTTGCCTAAAACCCGTTCCGGTAAAATTATGAGAAGGATTTTAAGAAAAATTGCAGAAGGCGATTTCGCGAATTTTGGCGATACCTCTACCCTGCTGAATCCGGAAATTGTTGAGGAAATTAAAAATGAGCGAATTTAAATAAACCCTAATTCCATCTTAAAGAAAATCCCGCAACAACGCGGGATTTTTGTTTAAAAACGTGAACACATCCTAAAAACACTGATATAAAAAAGGGTTACATCACGGTTTTTTAAAAACTATGTTACGCATATATTTGTAATAGCAAATATCAATTAACAAATACAAGTAAAATGAAAACAACAGTTGTAGGACTATTTTCAAGTTGTGATGAGGCAGTAAACGCAGCAAAAATCCTCAAAAAAACAGGATTGAAAAATCTTAAATTAGCCTGCAAAGAATTGTCAGATGACAGGAAAAACCTGTTAAACGCGTATTTAGGTTCTTGTTTCGGCATATATGCGAATAAACCGGTAAAAGTGCTGAGAAAAAAATCAGAAAATTTAGTTGCCGGAATATTTTCTAAAAATGCTGAAAAGCTTGAAAAAGCAAGAACAATTTTGAAAAACGCCGGCGCCGTACATGTTTTTTCATTCGAAAACATGTCCAGAGTAGAATCAAAATCAAAAGAATTTATTATGAAAATGATTGCCCTGGCAGCAAAATCTGAAATCCGGCTGCCACTGCCATTAAAACACCATGAGTCGCACGAAGGAATTTCGATGATAACATAAAGAAATTCTTTCGGAAAACTTAAAATTTAACCTGTATAATAAGAAACCTTACGCGAAACCGTAAGGTTTTTTTACGCCTGAGCCTTTGCTTGTTTAATGCTTTTATAAAACCAATTATCATTTCCATATTGCTGGTTAATATGTTATCTTTGTGAAAATTTATAAAAGATGATGCTGAACTGTTTATTACTCCATCTTCATGACAAAATAAGCTCATAATAAAGTACCTAATAAAAATAAATACATGAAATTTTTTATCGACACTGCCAATCTTGAGCAGATTAAAGAAGCCCAGGATTTGGGAATTTTAGATGGCGTAACCACCAATCCATCGCTTATGGCAAAAGAAGGCATCAGCGGAAAAGAGGCGATTCTGAACCATTACAAAACCATTTGCGAAATTGCTGATGGAGATATTTCTGCGGAAGTTTTAAGCACAACTTACGAAGAAATGATAAAAGAAGGTGAAGAATTGGCAGCACTCCATCCTAATATTGTGGTGAAAATCCCAATGATTAAAGACGGCGTGAAAGCACTTAAATATTTCTCCAACAAAGGCATTAAGACCAATTGTACCTTGATTTTCTCTGCCGGACAAGCGTTACTGGCTGCAAAAGCAGGTGCAACTTATGTTTCTCCGTTCTTGGGTAGATTAGATGATATTTCAGTTGATGGAATGAATTTAATCGAAGAAATCAGAATTATTTTTGATAATTATATGTTCGATACTGAAATTCTTGCAGCATCTATCCGTTCACCAATGCATATTATCAACTGTGCGAAAATTGGTGCAGATGTGGTGACTTCTCCCCTCGCTTCGATTTTAAATTTACTTAAACACCCATTAACCGACAGTGGTTTAGCACAATTTGTTGCTGATGCCAAGAAAATGGATTAAGAAAATAAACTATTAATAGAAACCGCCTGACTACTTAGGCGGTTTTTTTTGTCCCTGATTATTGATTCAAAATATCTATCACGTAATTAGATTGTGTGCAATATAATTGTTGACTATCTTTGCAACTCGAAATAGTAAAATTTAAAAAAAATACAATGTCATTAATTGAAGATTTAAAATGGAGACACGCAGTAAAAGCGTATGATTCCACCAAAAAAGTTTCAGAAGAAGATTTGAATAAAATTCTGGAAGCAGCCAGACTTGCGCCTACCTCTTCCGGATTACAGCCTTTCCGCGTAATCGTAGTGGAAAATCAGGAACTGAAAGAACAAATGGTAAAAGGAGCCCTGAATCCCGAGGTAATGAGAGATTGTTCCCATGTTTTGGTTTTCGCAGCCTGGGACAATTATTC
>NZ_DAMBHK010000096.1:0-7073 GCF_032060305.1 Kaistella sp.
GAAGCGATCGAGCAGTTTTCGGATCTTGGTAGTGGATTTCAGATTGCAATGAAAGATCTGGAAATCCGTGGCGCAGGTGATTTGTTAGGCGGTGAGCAGAGCGGATTCATCAACGAAATGGGCTTTGACACGTACCAGAAAATTATGCAGGAAGCCCTTGAAGAATTACAGAACGATGAAGAATTTAGTGAACTGTTTGAAAATGAAGAAGACCGTAAAAAACTCTTCAAATCCAACAAAGAAGTAAATATCGATACAGATCTGGAATTGATGCTGCCGGATTCTTATGTACAGAGTATTGAAGAACGGCTTTCGCTTTATCAGAAACTAGCAGAAATTCAGAATAAAGAAGATCTTCAGAAATTCGAAAATGAACTTACCGACCGTTTTGGTAAACTGCCTTCAGAAGCTAAAAATCTTTTGAAATCTGTAGAATTAAAATGGATTGCAGCCGAGATCGGTTTCGATAAAATCGTGGTGAAAAACGGAGTGTTTCTGGGTTATTTTCCGCCAAATCCTCAGGATATGTTTTACCAGAGTGATAAATTCAGGCATATTATTTCGTATTTAAGTCAGAATCCGAAAGATGCTACTTTAAAAGAAAAACATTCAGCCGACAGCAACCAGCTGATGATGCGCAAAGAAAATGTGCAGCACGTGGATGAGGTGAATACGGTTTTAGAAAGAATTCTTGGGAAATAAAACTTTCGAAAACTCATTTCGAAAAAAAGGTTACTTTTGTTAAAATTAATTAGATAGATGAAAAAAATATTACATCTTTTTACTTTCCTCATTGGCTTGACTATTTTATTTTCATGTGAATCAAGCCGGGCTGAAAATGGCGATCTTCTCAACGGGATCAACGGGACGGAATCCGGACCCGGATCTGGTGGCGGAGCATCAAACGATAAAGTTCTAAAAAAAGTAACATCAATTGACATTGACGGGATTGCATCTGTAATTAATTATAATTATACTGCCGGTAAGCTTACTACTGTGAAAGTTGAAAGTGATGGAAAAACGGATGATTATACATTGTCTTATGAAAATAATGTGCTTTCCCAGCTGAAGATTGTGCAAAATGAAGGCACAACAGAGCTTATCACAACATTAAATATTACTTACAACGGTGGTAATGTTGCGAAAGCTTCAGGGAATACTGAAAGTGGAGGAACTGTGCTGATGAAAAATGATACCAATTTTACCTATGACAGTACAGGTAAATTAAAAAAAGCGAACACGATATTGTCGGGCGAGGATCCCGAAAATCCGGGAACATATCAACCTGCAACCACTATGGTGAGCGATTTGCTTTTTGCGGGTAATAATCTGTCCCAGTGGAAAATGACAATGACCAACCTGGCACCTCCGCCAATTGTAATTCCACCGGTAGTTATTGTGGCTAATTTAAGTAATTACGAAACCAACAAAAATCCTTTTGCAACACTTCCGATAGAATTTACCGTTGTGGCAGGTCATTTTATGACGGGAACCAACTCATTTACAGGATTGTCCATGAATAATTACAGGTCTACAACCGTTAATACCTCCGAGGGATCATACTCTACAAATTATGCTTATACTTACGACAGTGCGGGTTACCCAACCAAAGCTGTTTCCACAGAAGGAACACTCACTTTCGAATATATAAAACTTTAATTCTAATGAAATACCTTATCGTCGGACTCGGCAACAAAGGAGATGAATATACAGAAACCCGGCATAATGTCGGGTTTAAAGTTGCTGATAAAATCGCCGAAACCATTGAAGCACCTTTTAAATCTGCCAACTTTGGCTGGCTTGCTGAAGGCAAATATAAGGGAAGAAAAGTTTTCATCCTGAAGCCCGACACTTATATGAATCTTTCCGGCAAAGCTGTGAAATTCTGGATGCAGAAAGAAAACATTCCGCTGGAAAATCTTATGATTATTACCGATGATCTGGCGCTGCCTTTCGGAACGTTGAGAATGAAAATGAAAGGCTCCGATGCCGGTCACAACGGTTTGAAAAGCATTCAGGAACAGCTTCAGACTCAGAATTATCCGCGGTTGCGTTTTGGAATTTCTGCAGAATTTGCCGAAGGTAAACAGGTAGATTACGTTCTGGGAAAATGGGAAGCTGAGGAAAAAGAAAAACTTCCCGAAAGAATCGAGAAGTTTTCTAAAGCGTGTCTGTCTTTTGTTTTCGCGGGAATACAGAATACGATGACGGCTTTTAACGGGAAATAGCCATTTCGCCAGTTTGCGCTTCCATTTCTGCGTTCATATTGTCGTCCAGCCAAGTTACCACGCCGCTATCAACGCAGTAATTTGCACCCACAATTTTAATTTTTCCGTCTTTTTCCAGTTGATTTAGCGTCGTACTCTGGTGACGGATATCCTGCATGGTTTTCTGGATATTGCAAACATTCAGTCTTTCCAGAAGATCGCTGTTTGATGACGACCGCTCTTCGCCTTCTTTAATCAAACCGTCGATACAGCCCTGGAAATGGCCTACAAGGTGGTTAAGGTTTTCCATGCCCATTCCTTCAATATTTTGTGCGTCCAAACCGCCTTTCAGCGCGCCGCATTTCGTATGACCGAGGACCACTACCAATTTGGAACCTGCGACATTACAGCCAAATTCCATGGAACCCAAAATGTCTTTATTTACGAAGTTTCCGGCAATTCTTACGCTGAAAATATCGCCTAAACCCTGATCAAAAATCAGTTCCGCAGAAGTACGGCTGTCGATACAACTCAAAATTACGGCAAAAGGCCACTGCCCTGCGCGGGTATCATTCACCTGCTCCAGAAGATTTCTGTTGATTTTCAGGTTCTGTACAAATCGCTGGTTTCCTTCTTTTAGGAATTTAAGTGCTTTTTCCGGTGTTGTTGTAGATTGTGTTTCTAAGGTATGTGCTTTCATTTGATTTTTTGTTTAAAGTTGATAATTAAAATTACATTGCTCTTCTGTGGGCAATAATGATGTGTGAATCTTCGTCATCTGCATATTCCTGATAAGAAGTTTTAAAGCCGATAAGCCGCACTTCAATATCCTCTTCCTTTGCACGGATGTTAGCAAACTCCTGAATCATCTCAAGAATATCGGTCGCGATATAAGAAGTTGATCTTGCATCAATACAGACCTGAGAGTTAGGTTTGATGTTTTTAAGCGTTTTTTTAATGGCCGCTTTGTTGAGGAATGAAACCTCTTCCGCAAGTTTTATATTAATTTCGTCAGCATCATCAAGCTCTTCGCGGCTCAGATAGTAAGCTCGTTTCATATTTCCCTGAAGGATATAGAAGACCGAAATTAATAATCCAATTCCCACACCCTTCAGTAGATCAAGCGAAACTACTGCGATTACTGTCGCGATGAAAGGGATAAACTGGTATTTTCCTTTGTGCCAGAAATGCATCATCGTTGCCGGTTTCGCAAGTTTGTACCCAACCAAGATCAAGACCGCAGCTAATGTAGCCAGCGGGATTAAGTTCAGGATAAACGGAATGGTAAGGACACAGATTAATAGCAGTGCGCCATGAATTACAGTTGACAGTTTTGAAGTGGCGCCGGCACTTGCATTGGCAGAACTTCTTACCACCACCGAGGTCATTGGTAAACCGCCGATTGCTGAAGAAATCAGATTGCCTATTCCCTGAGCGCGGAGTTCCAGATTGGTATCGGTAATTCTTCTTTTCGAATCTAAACGGTCGGAAGCTTCAATACAAAGCAATGTTTCTATAGACGCGACAATAGCGATTGTTGCGCCAACGATCCATACTTTCGGATTCAGGAAACCCTGAAGGTCAGGAAAAACGATCATGTTTTTAAAATCTGCCACACTTTGGGGAACCGGAAGAGAAACCAAATGTTCAGCACCAATCGCAAGATTACTGCCGGTAACCGTGAAAATATAATTCAGCAGAATTCCTGTGCCTACAGCAACCAAAGCTCCGGGAATCATTTTCAGTTTTTTCAGCGCCGGAATTTTATCCCACGCCAGAAGAATTCCTATGGAAACCAGGGTTACAATTACAGCACCCGGATGAACTCCGGCTAAAAGTTCAGAAAAATAATTCGGATTAAATCCATTGGCAAAAAGGGTCTCATTGCCTTCAAAATCTTTATCGTATCCCAATGCATGGGGAATCTGTGTTAAAATAATAATGATCCCGATACCCGCCAGCATTCCTTCGATTACGTTAGTTGGGAAGTAATTTGAAATACTTCCGGCGCGGATAAATCCTAAAATAAGCTGAAGAATTCCGGCAATAATTCCTGCACAAAGAAAGAGTTCAAATGCACCCAAATCCGTAATTGCGGTGAGTACAATCGCCGTTAATCCCGCTGCCGGACCGGAAACTGAAATGTTGGAATTGCTGAGTGAACCAACAACCAAACCACCGATGATTCCCGCAATAATTCCTGAAAGTGGTGGTGCTCCGGATGCAAGTGCAATCCCCAGACATAATGGGAGTGCAACCAAAAATACGACGAGCCCTGAAGGAAAATTTTCTCTTATTCCTGCGTATATTGAAAGTGTTTTTTTCATTTTTTTTGAAAGTTTTGCTGTTGGTTTTGCCCACATTTCTGCACTCGGTTTCGCATGTGAAACCAACTGTACTTGTGAACGTAGCTACAGCGTATAGAATTTAATTTTTTTAGACAGTACAGCTTTCCACACTTATAAAAAGTACGGTATATCCACTGTAAATTTTAAAAAATTAAGCTTCCGGAGGCGGAGAAAATATCGTAAGAAAAGGAGAAAGATGAACGGAATCATCTGCACAGATAAAGGATCTCTTCGATCGGTCTGTTTCGAAAAACTTCAGGAAATCATGTACATTAAGAGTTCCCGGAATGGTTTTTTCGTTGATAACTAAGGGGGAATGTTGGGTTTCTTCTTCGGAAATCACCATGTTGGTTGCCGGTAAATCCCAATCGAAAAACGTGGCAATACTTGGTAAGGCCATGAAATTCAAAAATACCGTCAATGTTATGATGCTCCAAAGTTTCATATAAATCAGAGAAGGTTTTTATTCTTCTTTCTACTCATCACCCATTCAGAGTTGGTTAAATTGTATATTTTCTGAATGTCTTTCAGGATACTTTCAAAATCAATTTCCAGATCGATGATTTTTCCTGTTCTTAAGTCGAAAACCCAGCCGTGAACAATTGGGTATTCGTCCACCAGATACTGCTCCTGTACTACGGCCATTTTGATCACGTTGATGCACTGTTCCTGCACGTTCAGTTCTACAAGGCGGTCGTAGCGTTTGTGCTCGTCGGTAATCGCATCCAGTTCTGTCTGGTGCAGCCTGTACACATCGCGGATATTTCGCAGCCAGGGATTCATCAGTCCCAGATCCTGCGCCGTCATCGCAGCTTTTACACCGCCACAACCGTAATGTCCGCACACAATAATATGTTTTACCTTTAAATGTTCCACTGCGTACTGAATCACCGCGGTAGCACTCATATCTAAGGTGTTTACCAAGTTGGCTACGTTTCGGGTTACAAATACTTCGCCAGGTTTTAAACCCATCATTTCTTCTGCTGAAACACGGCTGTCGGAACAACCGATGTACAGATATTCAGGAGTTTGTGAGGCTGAAAGGATTTTGAAAAAATCTGGATTTTCGGCCAATTTAGATTCGACCCACTTTTTATTATTTTCGAAAATAACTTCATACGATTTTTTCATAGCTTAACTTTTGTGGGATTATACTATTTTGTAGTTGTTATTTGCAAAAGCAATAGATGGAATCAATTATTTTGCAAATGTAAAGTATAGAAATTTAAATCCCGAATATTTAACAGATTTTAATATTAAATTTTATTATTAATGTAGCCCAATGTCGCATTGGTATTGCTACTGATAGTTGCGGGATTGCCAATGACCACAGAATGATCAGGAATATCGAAATTCACATAAGCGTTCGGTGCAATCAGAACATTGTTGCCAATTGATATTTTTCCAACCAACACCGCGTTCGGACCGATCCACACTTCATCACCAATCACGGGAACGCCTTCATTTTTGCCGCGGTTGGCCTGTGCGATGGTTACACCTTGTGCAATGTTGCAGTTCCGGCCGATTTTAGCTTTGGGATTAATAACGAGCGCGCCCCAGTGCCCCAAATAAAAACCTTCGCCAATCTGGGTTTCAGGATAGATTTGAAAGCCGTATTTTATTTGATGATGTCGCAAAACAAGCCTCCAGAATGCTCCCAGAAAAGATTTTTTTCTGTATTGCTGGCATTTTCTCAGAATGTAAATAAAGTGAAGGTTCGGATTGATGCATTTTGCCCAGATCTCCGGAGACGAAAGCATTTTGCCGCTTTCACGGTAAAAATCTTTCTGTATGATGGTGTAGTTGGACATAACGCAAATTTAAGTGAAAGGTTTTAAAGTTCATCAATAATCTTAATGATTGATTGCACTGAATTTTCAAGAGTAAAAGGCATTTTGTAAGTGTTCAGTTCTTGAGCATACTCATTAAAACTTTCCGGTTGGGCGAGTGCTTTTTTCATTCCATCATAAATTCCCTTTTCGGAATTTTCTACGATAAGTCCTAATTTTCCGTTTTCCAGCATTTCGCGTACTCCCGAAACTTCGGTGGCGATAATTTTCTTTTTTAAAGTAATTGCTTCAAATAAAACCGTCGGAAAACCTTCATATCTCGAACTTAAAACAAAGAAATCCGCATTCCGAATGTGCGGATACGGATTGTCGGTAAAGCCCGTCATTTCTGCAGTTTCAACCACACCAAGATCGGATTTCAGTTTTTTGATGTTTTCAAAATCGTAACCGTCGCCTACTATTTTTATGTGGTGAAGAAAGCCCTCATCGAGGAGACGTTTATGAACTTTGAGCAGCCGGTCGAACCCCTTCTGCGGAAAAACAGTTCCCACGGAAACGAAGACAGGTTGCCGGTTGCTGGTTTCTGGTTGTTTGTCTCGGCTCTTGACTCTTGGTTCTTGGCTCTTTCTAAGAATTTCCTCTGTATCCAATGGATTATAAATACGGACAATCCGACTCTTTTCATTTTCATTCTTCGCAAGTGATTCAAAATCTTTTTGAATATGCTC
>NZ_DAMBHK010000097.1:0-6941 GCF_032060305.1 Kaistella sp.
TTTAAAATCACCATCCTGAATACCCGAAAACTGCTGCTCAAGCTCCATTAAACATTTGGCGACAGCACCAAATCCCGAGGCAGAGCTTGCAATTCCCGAACTGTGGGGAAAAGTATTTTCGGTTTTTATAATGTATTTCCCTTTCAGAATCCAGGGAAGATACTCTTCGATATTTCTAAAATATTTTTCAATTTTTTCAGCAAATTTGGGTTCTTCATTGCCTGCAAGAAACGTTTGTACAGAGAATTCTTCATCTGCCAAAAACTCCATCGAAGTATTTGTTTTACAGTTATTTAACGTGTAACTGATGCTTGGATTGGCGGGAATCTGGTTTTTATACTTTCCCCAATATTTGATGAGCGCAATATTCGACGGGCAGCTTGAAACCACTGTTTGGGTGGAGATGCTGTAGTTTTTATTTCCTGTAAATTCGTTCATTTTTCAATTAATTAAGTTGCATTACGCAGTATACAATTTTTCGATCAACGCTGCATATTTCTGCATTACCACATTTCTTTTCACCTTTAGCGTGGGTGTAATTTCGCCGGTGTTGATCTCGAATTCCGCCGGCATCAGTACAAATTTCTTCACTTTTTCGAAACCGGACAGGCTTTTCTGTATTTCTTCGAGTTTTTCGCGGTAAAATTCTTTTACTTTTTCCGAATCCACGATTTCCTGCCAGGTGGTAAAGGGAATGTTCATTTTTGGAAGCTGCTCTTTCAGCGCTTCAAAATTCGGAATAATCAACGCAGTTACAAAAGGCTTATCCTCCGCCACAATCATTGCCTGATTGATAAAATTATTGTTTGAAAGTAAATTTTCAATAGGTTGCGGCGTGATATATTTTCCGTTGGCCGTTTTCATTAAATCTTTGATTCTGTCGGTAATGTACAGATTTCCCTTTTCATCAAATTTACCTGCATCTCCGGTTCTGAACCAACCATCTTCCGTGAAAACCTCGGCTGTTTCTTTCGGTAATCTGTAATAACCCTTCATCACTCCGCTTCCTTTGGCCAGAATTTCATTATTCTCACCAATCTTAAGCTGCGTATCACCCAGTGGAGTTCCGGCGCTTCCGTGCTCATACTTAGTAAACGGAAAAGCAGTTAATGTAGCAGTAGTTTCCGTAAGTCCATAACCCACCGTCATATGAATACCCATCGCATCGAAGAACTTGGTTACTTCCGGGGATACTGAAGCGCCGCCGCAAGGCATAAACCAAAGTTTTCCGCCCATTTTTTTCTTTATTTTGTTGAAAACCAGAAGATCAGCGATGTTATTTTTAAATCCAAGACTAAAAGGAACGGGTTTTTCGAGCCGCTTTAATTCTGAAACCTGAGTTCCTACATTTATTGCCCAGTTAAAAATCTTCTTCTTAGAATCTGAACCATTCTGAACCATTTCGTTGACGCCGGCATAAATTTTCTGATAAAATCTTGGCACCGCACACATCATGGTAGGTTTTACTTCGGTTAATGCGTGGGCGATAAGCTTGGTATTTTCCAGGAAATATACTTTTGCACCGCCGTACAGTGCCAGCAATGTCCAGCTTCTTTCGAAAACGTGCGTGAGCGGAAGAAAAGCAAGTGAAGTTTCATTCTCGAAGTTTTTAAATTTGAAAAATTCGAAATGCGCCTTAATCGAGTTGTGGAAATTACCGTGCGTAAGCATTACTCCCTTCGGTACGCCGGTAGTTCCGGAAGTGTAAATAATGGTCGCCAGATCATCGTCTTCTTTTTTAACAATATCAAAATGTTCTTCCGCTTTCTTGATGAAATCTTCAAAATAAATGCTTCGGTCTTTTTTAATCCAGATGGCTTTTTTTGAAACAACAATCTGCTGCAGCGTGTTCTCTTTATTAAGAATTTCGAAAGCGGCATCATACTGTTCCTGGTTGCCGACCAATATAATTTTAACTTCAGAATCATTGATGATGTATTCTGCCTGCGAACCGTTGTTTGTAGAATAAATCGGCACGGTAACTGCGCCAAGAGAGAGAATCGCAAGATCGAAAGTAATCCATTCAGCGGAGTTATCGGAGTAAATTGCTACCCGGTCGTTTGCAGAAATTCCGGCTTCTTTCAATGCATTTGCTGTTTTGAAAACCATCCTGCGGAAATCGAGCCAGTGTATTTCTTTCCATACGTCCTTCTTTTTAAAACCTATCGCAGGTTTTATGGAGAACTTCTCTGCATTTGTATTCAAAAATTCTGCGAAATTCATCTTACTCTTTTTTACTTTTTTTATCAGTTCTGTAATTTTCCAGGTGGAAATCGATGCTGTCATTCACCGGAATGAACTTAAATCCCAGCGTCTTTACAATTTTATCATTACTTACATTGCTCATTCTTGTAACTGACTCTGTGTTAACTTTATCTACCATTCTTAAAGGCGAAAAAAGCCATCCAAAAACAAAGTTCAAAACTCTGCCGACCGTAAGCAACGCTGAAGGAATAATTTTCGGGGAAGAAAGTCCCATTTTTTGTCTTACATACGACGCTACCTCCGCGTACCGTTTATTTTCTGAAATCAGGATAAAGCGTTCGTTAAAAACATTGTTATCCATGAGTTCGATGGATGCCTTTGCCACATCGCGCACATCTACATAGGACGCTCCACCAGAAAAAGTACAAGGTCTCGCCAAATTCTGAAAAAGCAGTCCGCTGCTTTGCGTCCAGTTTCCGCTGCCGATGATGATTCCCGGATTTACAATTACGGTGTTCAAACCTTCCGCGGCCGCGCGCCAAACTTCCATTTCAGAAAAATGTTTGGAAACGGCATAGGCAGAATGATCTAATTTCTGGTTGTAATCTGAATTTTCATCGGTTTCATCTTTTTCATTCACACCATCAAGCACCGCAATAGAACTTACAAAACAGAATTTCTTCACCTGACTTCCTTCGCACGCATAAAGTAAATTTCTGGTTCCTTCGATATTGGTATGATACATCCTGCGCTGATCGGCGGGATGAAAACTTACCGTCGCGGCGCAGTGATACACTTCATCAATCCCAATCATGGCAGTTTGCAGCGAATGAATGTCTTCAAAATCAACATTCATCCATTCAATTTTATTAAAGTAATCGTCAGGATTTTCGGTATAAAACTGAAAAGAATGGCGAACCTCCTCCAAATTACTGGATCTCCGCTTTGCCGCACGCACGATTTTCCCGCGTTTCAGCAGTTCTAAAACGATAACTCTTCCGAGAATTCCTGTTGCGCCGGTGACCAGAACCATAAATTTGGATATTTTACAAAAATACTCATAATAAATTCAAGCTCAAACTTAAAAATATAATAAAAAACCCCGCAAAAGTTTTTTTTGCAAGGTTTCTATTATTATTAAAAATTAAATCCTTTTAATTACTTGGGCTGCGACTGCTCATCAATAATTTTCTGAAATTCGCGCCAATCGTAGTAATGAAATACTTTTCCGTTGGTCATCGCTACAAAAACGCCGTTTGGAAATTTGGATCCGAGATTGACATTGACTACTTCTGAACCGTCACTTTCCTTTGTAGAAACCGGAATTTCTGCAATTCTGGAATGCTGGTTCGCATTTCCATTGTCGCCTTCGCGCCTGTAAACGTTGAAGGTATTGGCCTGCTGATTTGAAATCAAAATATATCCTTTTCCGTTGCCGGTGTCATAAATCGAAATTCCCTCCACATCTTCTTTAAAATCTTTTTGCCCAAAAAGTGCGAGTTCCTGATTGCCTTTTGCCGGATCTGCATAATATTTGCGAACACCAAATCCTTCATCAGAATAATAAATAAAGCCCAGTTCATCATCTACGGCAATGCTTTCAATTTCTTTTTTACCGCTGAAATTTCCGAACTTCCGTACCACTTCGCCAGTAACTTTCCCGTTGTTTTCTGAAAGTTTGTACTGCCAAAGGTAAGTTCCGTCCGGGCCGAATTTTCTGCCCACAATGGCGAAAATTTCTTCAGTATGGGGATTTTTATAGATTGAAATTCCCATCGGGTCGCGATCAGTTTCGCCTTCAAAAACACGAATTGCCCCAATTTCTTCCATCGAGGGAACTTCGTAAATCCTGATCTTATTCTGCTGTCTTTCCGTGGTAACTGCTATATCGATTTTTTTACCCTGAAAATTAAATCCGTATTCGACATCTACGTTGTTAGGACGCTTTAAACCCGGCACTTTGTTCACGATTTTTCCATTTAAATCAAATACAAAAAGGCCGCCTTCCGTTTCTTTGTCGGTTCCGATAATTAAAGATTGGGAAGCATCCTGTGGATTGATCCAGATCGCGGGATCATCGGTATCAAAATTTACCTGTTCCGTGATCACTGCTGGTTGAACCTTTTTATGCAAATTTAAAGATGTACACTGTACCAATGCAGTGCAAAATGCGATATAAAAAAATGTTTTTTTCATTTTACGAAATATTAAAAAAAGCGGATTGCTACGCTCTCCTGTTGAAATATAGAAAATAGTAATTAAAAGTCAAACTTGAAACCGAAAGTATATCTCGGCATATAGTATTCCATCTGTGCCGTTCTGTTCTTTACACCCTGATAGTATCTCAAAGGCTGGTTGGTAAGGTTGTTAGCCTCCACGAAGAACCTCATCCATTCCTTGATTGCGTAAGATGCGTTGAAATCCACAAAAGTCTGCTTATCATAGTAGCGGTCCTCGAAAGCATCTGCACCAAGTTCATCAAGATAAGCTGCAGCATGGTTCAATGAAATTCTTGCGGAGAATTTCTTGTTTTCACAAGCCAACGAAGCATTGAACATATGTGGTGCCGTACCAGGCAACATAAGGCCTTCTCTTAAAGTTCCATCCGCAGCGTAAATTCCTTTTGCTTCAGATTTGGTGTAGGTATAGTTGGCGTAAAGATTAAAGAATTTCGCAAATCCAGGAAGGAAATCGAGCTGCTTTTGTACAGCCACCTCGAAACCGTAAACGTTTACACTTTCTCCATTTTTCGACTGAAGGAATGTATAATCCTCTCCCTGCACCAAAACATTGGCAACATCCGGAAACTCTGCAGAGAATTTATCGTAACTGAATCTATTGTCCCTGTAATCGTAGATGAAATCATTGATCTTTTTGTAGAAACCACCCAATGAAATCAAACCTACAGACTTGAAATATTTTTCAGCCATCACGTCAAAATTGTGTGCATAAGATGCTTTCAGGTTCGGGTTACCTGCAGAAATATCGTTGTCTCCCGGAATAATGCTTACGAAAGGCGAAAGTTTGTAATAGCTCGGCCTCGCCAAAGCGGTGGAATACGCTGCACGAAGAACCAGATTTTCAACTGGCGTATATTTGAACGCCAGGCTTGGTAAATAGTTGGTATAATCGTTTTTGATCTGGCGGGTTCCTGTCAAATCTTCTTCATCCTCAATGACGTTCCCGGTGTAGTCGATTTGCGTGTTTTCAAGCCTTAAACCGGCAATCATCGAGAATACATCGCTAAAATTCTGATCCCAACGCAGATATCCGGCATAAATATTCTCTTTGGCTTTGTAATTAAGACCTAAATATTCTGCGGGTTCGTCACTCTCTGTGAACATGGCTGAGTTTTTCAGATTTAAACCGCCCAAGTGCTCTTTGCTTGCAAACCATCCCGGAACGTACTTTTCGCTTGGATTATAATTTTTCCCGTTCCAAAAAACGCTGTTCACCTTATCCAAAGTATAATATAAAGTATTGGAAGCTACAGGTTTGTAATCGAAGAAATTATTATCTCTTTCTTTAGTTTTGATTCTCGCTTTACCACCGATTCTCAAACGGCCTTTCTGCTCGCTGATGATGGAGAAAGGGAATCTGAAATTCAGTTTACCCGTAATTTCGTCTTCAAACGTCATCCCGTTTTGCTCGGTTAGGGTTCGGAATTTAAAATCTTTCAAAGCGGGCTGAGTCACCGGTTTAAGTAAAGGCTGCTCCTCGCTGTCAAAATTTTTATCAAGCTCAACGCCTTTCACCTGATAATCTGTATATCTTTCGTTTGGCCTTTGTTCTTCGGCTCTGGAGTAGGATGCACCCCAATCCATATCGATTTTTGAGCCGATGATGTGATCACCTGTAATGAAATAATTCTGCATGATCTGGCGCTCAAGCCTTGAACCTTTGTTCAGATCATTCCCGATTCCGCCTTTGGTTTGCGCTCTTAAATCCGCTGTATAACCCAGAAATTCACCGGTATTTTTGTCAAAATTTTCTTTTACGCTGTTAAAACGAAGCCTGTAACGGTTTTCCAGATCGTCTCTCCAGTTGTAAAGTGCGCCCAAAGTAAGGGCATTCTTACTGTCGATCTTGAAATCAAGGTTTGCACCTACAGATTTCCGTTCACGCTTTACATCGTATTTTCTGATGTCCATTTCACCTATGAAAGCCTCTGAAGCTTTACCTTCTTTCCAAACCGCTTCTACATTATCAGAACCGTAATCCTGTAGGTTATATGAACCGTTCAACGCAAGCCCTACAGCACCGCCAAAGAATCTGTTTCCGTAGAAAAACCCGTTGTTGAAGGCAAATTTGTTACGGATTGGGTTGAAGCCTGAAGCAGTCGTTAATGAAAGTCTTTCCTTATTGGTCGGTGTTTTGGTATTCAAGTTCACCGAACCACCGATGGCATCAGCATCCATATCTGATGTCAGAGTTTTGTTCACCTCTATCAGTTGGATCATATCTGAAGGGATAAGGTCCATCTGAACTTTTCGGTTATCGCCTTCCGCCGAAGGAATTCTGTTTCCGTTCAGTGTTACAGAGTTCAGCTCCGGTGCAAGACCGCGGATGATGATGTCGCGCGCTTCGCCCTGGTCGTTCTGCATCGTGATTCCAGGTACACGCTTTAAGGCATCACCGATATTGGAATCCGGGAACTTACCGATTTGCTCCGTAGAAATAACGTTGGTGATATTAGGATTGTTTTTCTGGGTATTTAACGCTCTTGCCTGGCTCTG
>NZ_DAMBHK010000098.1:0-6512 GCF_032060305.1 Kaistella sp.
GATATTACTTTTTCTAAAGAAGAACTTTTAGAAGAACTTGAAAAGCATCCTGAAAAATTCAGTCCAAACGCGTTGATGAGACCTGTTTATCAGGAAACGGTTTTACCGAATCTGGCCTATATCGGTGGCAATGCCGAAATTATGTACTGGCTGGAACTGAAGGATTATTACGGGAAAACGAACCTTACTTTTCCGGTTCTCATTCCGCGGGTTTCCCTGCTTTTTGTGAGTGAGAAAAACCTGGAAAAAATAAAGAAATTCGGTCTGGAGATCAATGATTTTTTTAAGAATTTTGCCGCGGTAACAAAAGATATTTTGCTTCAGGATAATGAAATTCTTAAGCTTTTAAATGAAGAAGAATCACTGGTCAATCAGAGATTTGATGAAATTTCAGCGAAAGCTTCTCTTACCGAGAAAAGTTTCGGAAGTCTTGTGAATGCTGAGAAAACGCGTCAGCTGAAATCTTTCGCAAGGATGAAAAAACGGCTTCTTCGGGCTGAAAAAATAAAACAGAATGAAAAACTCGAACGTTTGGAGCAGCTTTTTCTGCAAATTCACCCCGGAAAGAACTGGCAGGAGCGTGTTTTCAACTTTTCAGTTTTTTACGCTGACCTGGGCCACGAATGGCTTCAAAATTGTTACCAGGAAATAGACGTTTATAGATCGGAATTAATTATTCTCAGCATTTAATTTTAAAGCAGTATTTTTGCACATATTTATCATAACAGATGATCAGAAAAATTTTCTTACTCTCAAGTTTAATCACATTTTCTGGGTTGTATTCCCAAAAAATGCATACCGTTGTTAAAGGCGACAATCCCTACAACATTTCGAAGAAATACGGCATCAGCATTGATGAATTATACAAGCTGAATCCGAAGGTGAAAGACGGTAAAATTACCCTCGGTGAAGTTTTGGTAGTAAATAAATCCGGTGCTACAAAGGCTGTTGCCACTGAACAAACCAGCTCCGAATTAGGTAAAATTATTCTTCAGCCAAAGCAAACGGTATATGGAATTACAAAACAATATCAGATTTCTGAAGCCGATTTGCGCAAACTGAATCCAAATTTGGATTCGCACATGAAAATTGGTGACGAAGTGGTGTTGCCTTTAGATAAGATTAATAAATTTGGCGGTAGCCAGCCTGTAGCTTCAAATGTTCCAGTGTCAAAACCTGAAACGGCAGCGGTTGAAGTAAAAGCAGAAGAAAATAAGGCTGATGAAGATTCTTACCAGATTCAGGAAAAAGACAATTACTATAAACTTACAAGGAAATTCAAACTTACCCAGAAAGAACTTTTCGCGCTGAATCCCGGCCTTGAAGCAAGAGGTTTGCAGCCCGGAGAAATAATTAAAGTAAAAGGAGAATTTTCAAATACAGCTGCGGTAGAAGAGCCAAAAGCTACACCAGTTTCGGAGGTTTCTACCAACACTTATGAAACCACTTCGGTGAGCGATGATTATGTAACGTACACCGTACAGGCGGGAGATACCGTTTTCGGAATTCTGAATAAATTCGGTGTGAGTTTAGATGAATTATTAAATCTCAACCCAAATCTTTCCCAAGGTTTGAAGACCGGAATGGTCCTTAAAATCAAAAAGCTGGATGCCGGCTATGTAAAAAAATCCGGTGATGCACTGAATGTTGTTTTGATGTTGCCTTTCGGTTTTGATACTGATGATACAAGAGCCAGAACGCTTTCTCTCGACTTCCTTGCAGGGGCGAAATTAGCCATTGAAAGAAATGCTGCAAAAGGCCAGAAGCTTGATGTAAAAGTAATCGACGCAGGTAATGAAGGAAGTTTCAAGAATTCTTTAACCCAGATCAATGCAGGAAATACCGATTTAATTATCGGGCCGTTCTTCAAATCGAGTGTACTCCAGGTTCTGGATTATGTGAAATCGAATAAAATTCCGGTTGTCGCGCCATTCGCCAATACTGATGATCTTTTGAAATATGATAATCTCATCCTTATCGAAACCAACGAAATGGTTTATGCAGACAGAATCGTGAAGGAAGTAAAAGATGCATATTCTGACCAGAAAATTTACATTGTTGCTGATGATGACAGATCAAAAGCCAATTATCTGAAAACAAATCTGGAAAAAACGATTAGAAATGCCTCAGTTAATATCGTGAATTCTCCGGCTGATATTCAGTTGGATAAAAATATGATGACCGGCCAGTCGGCTCCTGTTATTGCAGTGTTAGCCAATGACAAAGATTCTGTAGGTGATGCCTTTGCCAACCAAATGATTACACTTTCCAAAGAGGTAGAAAACGTAAAAGCTTTCAGTATGTATTATTCGCCGGTATTCGAGAAAAAAGTTGACGAACTCAGCGCAGCCAATCTTGTATATCTGATGGACAGAAAAATTGATACTGAAGGAGATTTCGAGAAAGAAATTTTGGCTGCCTACAAACAGAAATATTGCAAAACGCCTTCTAAATATGCGGTAATCGGTTTCGATGTTGTGAATGACATGCTAAGCCGCGAAAATAAAAAAGGTGAAATTTTCAAACAGATGAACAAAGTGCAGACTCAGTTGGCAACTAAGTTCGAGTTTGAAAAAACCAAAAACGGCGCTTATGTGAACAAAGGTTACAGAGTAGTGCGTTTGTTACCGAATTAAGACACAAAGTATCTTCTCCGGGAGATAAATCCGAAAGGACAATGATAAATAAATATGTAGTTGATTATTCTGAAAGATCAACGGAGTCAATTTTTTCTAAATAATTTATATGAAAGCACTTGTATTTCCTGGGCAGGGTTCACAGTTTGTGGGTATGGGAAAAGAATTGTACGATTCGCGGAAAGACATTAAAGATTTGATGGAATCTGCCAACGATATTTTAGGTTTCGATATACTTTCGATCATGTTCAAAGGGACGGAGGAAGACCTTAAAAAAACCGAAGTTACCCAACCATCTATTTTTATTCACTCAGTAGCTGCCCTCAAAACCATTAATGGTATTGGTTCTGAAATGGTTGCAGGCCATTCTCTGGGCGAATTTTCCGCTTTGGTTGCCAACGGTGTATTGTCTTTTGACGATGGATTAAAACTTGTTGCGGCGCGTGCCAATGCCATGCAGGAAGCATGTGATGCCAATCCCAGCTCTATGGCTGCCATTCTTGGTTTAGCCGACGAAAAAGTGGAAGAAATTTGTGCTTTAATCGACGGAATTGTGGTTCCTGCAAATTATAACTGTCCGGGTCAGCTCGTGATTTCGGGTGAAACTGCAGCAGTAGAACTTGCTTGCGAAAAAATGAAAGAAGCGGGTGCAAAACGCGCCTTGATCTTAGCTGTAAACGGAGCTTTTCATTCACCATTAATGCAGCCTGCACAGGAAAAATTAGCTGCAGCGATTGAAAAAACGAAGTTCAGAACGCCTATGATTCCTGTCTATCAGAATATTGTAACAAAAGCAGTTACCGATCAGGAAGAAATCAAACAGAACCTGATTAAGCAACTTACAGGTCCGGTAAAATGGACACAATCTGTACAGAATATGATTAAAGACGGTGCGAATACTTTTATTGAAGTGGGTCCAGGAAAAACATTGCAGGGACTGATCAAGAAAATCAACAGCGAAGTTACCGTTTCATCAGCAGTATAAGGAATGACGGGTAACCTATTTTCACCGGGAAAATTATTGCTCACTTCAGAATATGTCGTCTTAGATGGCGCTTTGGCTCTTACCGTACCTACAAAATGGGGGCAGGAGTTTTTTTTTGAAGAAAACGGAGATGGTAATTCTATGGTTTTTTGGGAAGCTTATCATCAGAATTCGCTGTGGCTGAGCGCAGAGATCGATTATAAAACCTGGAAAATTGCAGCGACGACGCTTCCGCAGGCGGCAAAATTTGTCCTGAAAGTTTTGCAGAATGTGCAGAAGCTCTCGGATATTAAGTTCAGATCAGATTCATCCTATCATTTAAAAACCAACCTGCAGTTTCCGGCTGATTATGGGTTGGGAAGCAGTTCGACACTGATGAATAATCTCGCCGAATGGGCTGGCATTGATGCTTTCGAACTGAATGAATTGAGTTTGGGCGGCAGCGGTTATGATGTTGCTGTGGCTAAAGCAAAATCTGCCATTCTTTATCAGAAAACTGATAGGGAGAGACTCATTAAAGCTGTAGATTTCAATCCTGTTTTTAAAGATGAGCTTATCTTCATCCATCTCAATCAGAAACAGGACAGCCGTGAAGGTATTGAAATGTACCGTTCGAATCCCAAATCTTCTGACCTGATTGAGGCATTTTCATGGATTACAGAGGAAGTGATGAAATGTCAGGATTTAGAATATTTTTCGCAGTTGATGGAAGTTCACGAACGAAAACTTTCAGCCTTTCTCGGCATTCAAACCATTAAAGAAAAATATTTCGAAAACTGTCCTGCTTTCGTCAAAAGTTTGGGAGCCTGGGGCGGCGATTTTGTAATGAGTAGAAAATTTCCAGGTTTTGAAGACTATTTTTCGGGAAAAGGTTTTCACCGTCTTTTTTCGTGGGATGATTTAATAAGTTGGTTGTAAGCAAGTTGCGTATTTTTAAATTTCTTGTGAATTCTGACGAATATCAGTAGTTTTAAAACCATTTTAATAACCTATAATAGGTAAATTTGTTTTATTAAAAAGAATCAGAAATATTAAGTCATTATGAAAAACATTAAAATCATTCAAGAGCTACATGATCTAGGTATTACAGGTTATCACGAAGTAGTGTATAATCCAACCTATGAAGAACTTTTTAAAGCAGAAATTTCTGCTAAGAATAAAGGTTTCGAAAAGGGAGCTCTTACAGAATCAGGCGCAGTTGCTGTAAAAACGGGTATTTTCACAGGTAGATCACCTAAAGATAGATATATCGTAAAAGATGATGTAACAAAAGATACTATTTGTTGGGACGGAAAAGTTAATTTTCCTACAACTCCAGAGATTTTTAAATCTTGTAAAGAATTAGTTTTAGAACAGCTTTCTACGTCTAAAAAATTATATGTAGTAGATGCATTCTGTGGTACTAATCCAGATACAAGACTTAAAGTGAGATTTGTAATGGAAGTTGCATGGCAAGCTCATTTTGTAACAAATATGTTTATTAGACCATCATTATATGAGTTAGAAAACTTCGGAACTCCAGATTTCATCGTGATGAATGGTTCTAAAACAGTGAACCCAGATTGGCAAGCTCAAGGATTAAATTCTGAAAACTTTGTAATGTTTAACCTTACAGAAAGAATCCAAATTATCGGAGGAACTTGGTATGGAGGTGAGATGAAAAAAGGTATGTTTGCAATGATGAACTACTATCTTCCATTAAAAGGAATGGCTTCTATGCACTGCTCTGCAAACGTAGGAGAAGAAGGTGATGTAGCATTGTTCTTCGGACTTTCAGGAACAGGTAAAACTACACTTTCTGCAGATCCGAAAAGATATTTGATCGGTGATGATGAACACGGCTGGGATGATAATGGTGTATTTAACTACGAAGGTGGTTGCTATGCAAAAGTAATTGACCTTACTGAAGAAAAAGAACCAGACATCTTCAGAGCGATTAAGAGAGATGCTTTATTAGAAAACGTAGTGGTAAATGAATATGGCGAAATAGACTATAAAGATAATTCTATCACCGAAAACACCAGGGTTTCTTATCCGATTTATCATATCAGCAAAATTGTATTGCCATCGAAAGCCGGACACGCGAAAAAGATCGTTTATCTTTCTGCTGATGCTTTCGGAGTTTTGCCACCGGTTTCTATTTTGAACGAAGATCAGGCACAATACCACTTCCTTTGCGGTTACACCTCCAAACTCGCTGGAACCGAAAGAGGAATTACAGAACCGGAACCATCGTTCTCACCGGCATTTGGGGAAGCATTCCTTACGCTGCATCCGACCATGTATTCTAAAACACTGATTGGTAAAATGAAAGAGCACGGTGCAAAAGCGTATCTGGTAAACACTGGCTGGAACGGTACCGGAAAGAGAATTTCTCTTAAAGATACCCGCGCGATTATCGACGCGATTATCGACGGATCCATTGACCAGGCAGAGAAGACCGTTATTCCGATCATGAATCTTGAGATTCCGACTGCTCTTCCAAATGTAACCGACGGTATTCTTGATCCAAGAGCCACTTATGCCCACGTTTCCGATTGGGAGGCAAAAGCCAGAGATTTAGGTGCGCGCTATATCAAAAACTTCGAGCAGTACTGCGATACCAACGAAGGTCAGCGCCTGGTTGCTGCAGGACCACAGCTTTAATTTTAATTGTTTTGTATAAAGATTCCCCTAGTGATAGTAGCTAGGGGAATTTTTTTTGGTGATTTTTAAACAGTTAATATATGCGCAAAAATAAAAATCGTTGAGGAACAAAACCTGCCTATTTTTACTGAATTTCATGCTAATATAAGTATTAAGAAACTCGAGTGTCATGCCTATGAAACTATAGCTGGAAGGTGAATTAAAATGAAAACAATAGAGTCCAGAAAATTATGGTGATGATTTGG
>NZ_DAMBHK010000099.1:0-6467 GCF_032060305.1 Kaistella sp.
AACACCCACACCCCGAATCACATTTCTCAGGAGGAAAGAATGAAATGCATACTGTTCGCTGCTGCACTGCTTATTTACGGCACTTACGGATGGTTTAATGATGATATTTATATTCCCGGCAAACGAGGGAGAGGAATACGTTTCCACGGTGCTGCCTGCACGCTGATTTACGGTGCTTTTATTTTTGGTGCGGCTAATTTTATTTCGGTTATCGTCGACCATTACGATAAACGGAATAACGAAACAAATTATCAGAAATTTGCAAAAGTGACCAGAATCATTGGGCTTATCTTACTGTTCCTGGGATTTATTGTTTCGTTTGTTGCATCGTGGGATTGATGTTTTCAATGAACTTTCTCCCTTTTTTATATCTTTTATAGGCAATTCTATTGGAGACGACAAAGGTGATCACCACCATTACAGCGCTAATCTTCGGAAACAGACGGTCAGCAGGAAAGGCAGACATAGCGAGAATAAATACGAAATAGATGATGCCTGCGGCCTGCCATAGGCGGTCCGGATCGGGGTATAGGGTGATCTTTGGCGCGGTGTTGTAGGCAAAGATCCCTTTCAGCTTCTGATAATCCCAGACGAGCAATACGGTGCAGGCCAAAAGCATGAGTGACGTAATGACCCAGGTACCTTTAAAGGACAGACTGACGGTAATCAACCAGATATTAACAATAAGGCTGTAATAGACGACTGCACCTAAGGTAGCGAATCTTTGGGTCATCAACAGTAAAGCCGCAAGAACCTGCGCTACTCCTATGAAATTATAATAGATGCCGGACTGATAAAGTCCTTCGAAAAAGAACCCGATGGGGTGATCTGCTGAAATCTGGGTAAATCTGTTGCCTACAATTTTGGTAAGCCCGGAAGGCAGGAAAGCTACGCCTAACAGATAGCGCAGATGGATAATGAGCCATTGATTCAGCTTGTGGGTTCTCAGTTTTTCGTACACGGTTATTGTTTTTTTAATCAGTAAGGGAGATTATTGTTTTGTTACACATTTGATCCGTTGATTTTTTGTTGCATTAAATGGAACAGAATTCGTTACTTTAAAGTTCATGTTGCAGAAACTCAAAGAGAACGTAAAAAAACTGAAGCAGGAAACGTTTCCCATTTACCATGCCCTCTTCGACAGCCGCACGCCCGTAATGGCGAAGATTCTGGCTGCACTTACCGTGGCTTATCTGCTAAGTCCTATCGATCTGATTCCGGATTTCATCCCCGTGCTCGGCCTGCTGGATGACCTCATTATTGTTCCGCTGCTCATTAAAGCGACACTGGAACTGATCCCAAAATATGTACTCGACGATATCAAGAGCAGGATCGACAGCAACCAAAAACTGCCGACAAAATGGTATTGCGCACTGCCTGTCGTTTTGCTGTACGGATATCTCTTATTTATACTGTTCATGTATGCAAAGCAGTGGTTTAATTTTTAAGTGACGGTTCTCAAAGCTTTCTCTATTATTTTTTTTGTTTGATCCTGTAACAAAAAAAACCGGAGGTGCTACCAATCGCTGTATAAAAACTAAAACTAATAACCATTCTTCTATGATAACAAAGTACCTCTCCGCAGTATTGATTGTACTGGCGCAGTTATTCTTAGCCCAAACGCTTTCTAAAAACGCAGAAACCATTACCCCTTTTTTCACTGAAACTTCCGACGGTACCAAACTTTTCACTAAAGTTTCCGGCACTGGCGACCTTTGCATTTATGTACACGGCGGCCCCGGAATGTGGAGCGATTCCTTCGAAAACCTGAAAGGAAACCGTTTGGAAACCCACCTGAAAATGGTCTATTACGACCAGCGCGGCAGCGGGCGTTCTGCAGCCTCCGCAACCAACGATTATTCTGTAAACCGGATGGTAGAGGATATTGAAGACCTCCGGAAAAAGTTTGGCGCAGAGAAAGTATACCTCATGGCGCACTCCTTCGGCGGGATTATCGCAACCAGCTACGCAGCGAAATACGGCAGCCATCTGAAAGGTTTAATCCTGGTAAGCAGTACACTTTACTTCAACGATTCGGTGATGAGTCAGGTTTCGTATGCCAACCAACTTACGGGAAGCAAAATTGAAATTAAGAACGGACAGTACATGCCCGCATTGGGTGAAGCCATGGGCAAACTGAATGAGAAAGGTCTGATGTATAAACTCCTGTCCGACAGCAAAGAGAACATGGATACGTTGAATAAAATTGATGAGAAAAGACCGGAGGAAAACGGTTTCCGGAATAACGTATGGAACATCAGTGAATACTATGGTGATTTTACCAAACTGACACCCGGGATTAAAGTCCCTGTCTTGGTAGTGACCGGAACGCAGGATCATGCTGTAGGTCCGGAGCATTATAAACTGTTTAAATTCCCGAACCAGCGCGTGGCGAAAATCAACGGCGGGCATTTGCTCTACTACGAAAATAGTGAGGAGTTTGTGAAAAGTGTATTTTCTTTCATAAAAAAAGAACGCTAACTTTGAGCGGATTGCATAAAATGTATCAATCAAGACAATACTATGAAAATGAAAAGAGCAGTGATATTTTTGATACTCATGGTTATGGGAATAGCGGTGTACAGAGCATTTTTCAGTACAGACCGATATACGGCGCTGAATCAGCAGGTTAGCAACTGCGACGGTTGCACTGTTAAAAATGAAGAAACCGCTGTTGATATCGCTGAAGAAATTTTATTCAAAACATATGGCAAATCTCACATCAAGAATCAAAGACCCTATGAGATTAAGCTTTTAGGAAATAAAGTATGGTCCCTTAAAGGAAGTTTAAATCAAAGTACACTGGAAAAGTTGGTCTCTGGCGGAATGCCTGAATTCGGAGGAACATTTGAAATTGATATTGATCCCCGGGACGGAAAGATTTTAAAAATCATTCATTATAAATAATTAGTAAACTGCCAACTTAGATCACCGAAAAGTGATTTATCAGTACAAATATTTACAAAAAACACCCAACCGCACAAAAAAGCGCGGTTATTTTTATGAATAAGCGGCTTTAAGTCCTAAATATTTATAAATTTACCGGTTTAACCAATAATCAGAAAACCTATACTTCATGCTAAAGAAATTACTCTCGGTGGTTTCGGTCGGGATTATGGTGTCAGGCTCGGCGCAGGTCGGCTTCTGGCCCAACGATACCAAAGGAAAAGACCGCAGTGTGTACGCCGTAAAAAACATTACACTGTACCAGGATTACAGAACGAAAGTAGATAATGCCGTGCTGGTATTCCAGGAAGGTAAAATAGTGGCTTCCGGCAAAGTGAGCATCCCGAAAAATGCGGTGGTGATCGATGGACGCGGAGCTTTTGTATATCCCTCATTTATCGATCCTTATGCAACCATTGGCGTAGAAAAAGCCAAACGGAACGATTACAATCCCGGCAGCACCTATCTGCCTACCGATGCGACCTCAGCAGCATATAATGATGCCGTAAAAGCTGATACCCGTGCCGTAAGCAGTTTTACCAACCAAAGCAAAGATTTTCAGGACTACCTCAAGCAGGGCTTCGGAGCGGCACTGAGTTTTAATGAAGACGGAATCGTGCGCGGTTCTGCGGTGCTTATAACGCTGGGCGAAGGGCTTTCCTCAGAAAAAGTGATTAAGGAAGATGCCGGACTCATGCTCTCCTTCAGTAAAGGAAGTTCGCGCCAGGCCTACCCTTCTTCTCTCGTAGGATCAGTGGCACTGCTCCGCCAGCTTTATCTGGATGCCGACTGGTACGCAAAATCCGGATATCTGGAAAGCAAGAACACCAACCTCGAAGCCTTTAACCGCTACCGTAAACTCCCGACCATTATAGAAACGTCTGAAAAATGGGATGTACTGCGTGCCGATGCCATCGGTGACGAAGCGGCCACACAGTTTGTGTTTGTAGGTTCGGGAACCGAGTACCAGCGCGCAAAAGAAATGAAAGCCACCAACGGAACCTTCATCCTTCCGCTGGAATATCCTAAACCGTTCCAGAGTCAGGATCTCATGAATGTGGAGGATCTGGATGTAGCCGATTTGAAACACTGGGAACTGGCGCCGTACAACGCCATATATCTGGCGAAAGAAAAAGTGCCTTTTGCGCTCACCATGTCCAGACTTAAAGATAAAAATGCCTTTCTGGACCGCATCCGTGACCTGCATAAAAAAGGGTTGAGCAAGGAAGAAATCCTGCAGTCCCTTACAGAAAAGCCTGCACAGATTCTTCAGGTCAGCTCGCTCGGAAATCTTAATAAAGGTTCTATGGCGAATTTCATCATTGTTTCTGATGACCTTTTTATGAAAGAATCGGTGATTTATGAGAACTGGGTTTCCGGTAAGCAGAATATCATCAACCGCATGCCCGATACCGATGTGCGCGGCGATTATCAGGTACAGCTTAATAACCAGACCTATGACATGAAGATCAAAGGTAAGATCACAAAGCCGGAAGCAGAAATCATTCAGAACGACAAAAAAGGGAAAGCAAAACTGGCGGTAGCCGATTATAAAATGGCGCTCGAACTGAAACTGCCCAATGATACCGTGCAGAATTACCGGTTGATGCTTCCGCTGACCGACTATAAAAACCGCACCACCGTGGCAACAGACAAAGATGGCAGAAGTATTCCGGTAACCATCCGTTTTGTTAAAGCCTTTGAACCTGAAGAAAAGAAAGAGGAGAAAGCCAAAACCGATGAACCGGGGAAAATCTGGTATCCGTTTTCTGCGTTCGGTGCGGAAGCGCTTCCTACCCAGCAGGATTATTTGATTAAAAATGCTACCGTATGGACCAACAGTGCAAAAGGCATCATTAAAAATGCCGATGTAAAAGTCTCCAAAGGTAAAATTGTACAGGTAGGAACCGGACTTTCTTCTGGAAACACCACAGTAATCGACGGCAGCAATCTTCACCTCACCAGCGGAATCATCGATGAACACACGCATATCGGGCTTGCACGCGGCGTAAACGAAGCCGGAACCAACAACTCCGGAGAAGTGCGCATGAGCGATGCCATAGACCCTGATGATGTAAACTTTTACCGCCAGCTTGCGGGTGGTGTTACGGCAGCACAGCAGCTTCACGGCTCAGCCAATCCGGTGGGCGGACAGTCGTCGATGGTGAAATTCAAATGGGGCGAAGATCCCAAAGACATGATGTTCCCCGGAGCAAAACCTTATATTAAATTCGCTTTGGGCGAAAACGTGAAGCAAAGCAACTGGGGCAATAATCCGAACCGCTTCCCGCAGTCGAGAGGAGGTGTGGAACAGGCCTTCGACTTCTGGTTTACCCGCGCCCTGGAATATGAAAAAGAAAAAAGCACGAATAAAAACTTCCGTAAAGATCTCCGTTTGGAGACCATGCTCGAAATCCTGAAAAGCAACCGCTTCATTACCTGCCACTCTTATGTACAGAGCGAAATCAACATGCTGATGGATGTGGCCGACCGTTTCGATTTCCGCGTGCAGACTTTTACCCACATTCTTGAAGGCTATAAAGTAGCCGACAAAATGAAAAAGCACGGCGCCAACGCCTCTACCTTCTCCGACTGGTGGGCCTATAAGGAAGAAGTGCGTGAAGCCATCCCTTACAACGCGGCACTTCTGCTGCAGGCGGGCGTAAATGTGGCAATCAATTCTGATGACGCGGAAATGGCAAGAAGACTCAACCAGGAAGCGGGTAAGGCAGTGAAATACGGAAATGTTCCCCAGGAAGAAGCGTGGAAAATGGTAACCTTAAATCCGGCGAAAATGCTTCAGATCGACCATAAAGTGGGAAGTATTGAACCCGGCAAAGACGCTGATCTTGTGCTCTGGACGGATAATCCTTTAAGTATTTACGCTACCGTGGATAAAACTTTTGTAGACGGAATTCTGTATTTCGATGCCGCACAGCAGCAACGCAAAGACCAGATGGTGAAAGACGAGAAAAACAGAATCATCCAGAAAATGCTCTTCTCTGAAGATGCCGGAAAAGGCAACACCCAGAGCGCCGAGAAAAAACAGCGCATCCTCTACCACTGCGACACGCTGGAAGGCGAAGAACATGAGTCACATTCGCACTAAACTAAAATCAAAACATGAAAAAGTCTTTATATAAAATATTATCATTCTCCGTCTGCATTTCGGGGATGGTGGCTGCACAGCGGCCGGCTCCGGCACCTAAGCAGTCGGCACCCATAGCGATTACAGGCGCTACCCTACATACCGCGACAGGAGCCGTGCTTCCTAACGCCTCCATTATTTTCGACAAAGGAAAAATCACAGGCATCAACGCCCCGGTTCCTGCAAACGCAAAAGTCATTAACGCCACCGGAAAACATGTCTATCCGGGTTTCATCCTCGTCAATAATTCTCTCGGTTTGGTAGAAGTTTCGGCAACCAAAGCCACGGTGGATTTTGTGGAGGCCAACGGATTTGTTCCGGAAGTGCGCACCCTCATCGCTTTCAATACCGACAGCCATGTGATTCCTACCGT
>NZ_DAMBHK010000100.1:0-6184 GCF_032060305.1 Kaistella sp.
TTTTAAAAGGTTAATAAAAACAAAGTTACTAAAACGGCGAATGGGAAAAGCTACCGGAGGTTTAGTTCAACTTAGTCTTGCTAGCTTTGTAGCTACTGTTGCAAAGCTAGCAAGACTAAGTAAAAGATGCAAATGTCTAGCAATTTGTCACAAATATTTACTAAATTTGTGACAAATAATTTTCAAAAAGTGACGCAAAATACTCATAGTCAAATAGAAAACAAGATAAGGAAGTCTTCAAAGGGAAAAATATTTTTCGCAGAAGATTTTCAAAAATTTGGCACTTCGGAAAATATCCGCCAAGTCCTTCGTCGATTGGAAGAGCAAGGGGTTATCGTTCGCCTGGCTCATGGAATTTATTTAAACCCAAAAAAGGATGAGCTTTTAGGAATTGTTTATCCAAGTATAGAACAGATTGCTAAAGAGATTGCCAAACGAGATAAAGCCAGGATTGCACCTACGGGGGTTATGGCAATGTATCTTCTGGGACTTTCCACTCAAATTCCTTTGCACGCTATATATTTAACCGATGGTGCGCAACGGGAAATCAACATAGGGAAAAGCAAAATTAAGTTCAAGAAAACTTCTCCGAGAAATTTGGCTGTAAAAGATGGCCTGCTGCAACTTATCATTCAGGCATATAAAATTACAGGCGAGAAAAATATTTCACAAGCTTTTGAAGAAAAACTTATCCCATATATCAAGAAATTAGACGAAAATATATTGAATTCTCAGTTGAAATTTGCACCAGTTTGGATTCAGAAAAGAATTAAAAATATAAACCTATCATAAAATGTGGCATCAACAACTTACTAAGGAACAACGGATTGAAACTTTAAATCGGTTAGGCTTATCTACCGGTTATGCGCCATTTGCAATAGAAAAGGATTGGTGGGTTTGTATGGTGTTACGCGCCGTTTTTCAGTCAAAATATAAGGATCAGATTATTTTTAAGGGTGGAACTTCTTTAAGCAAAGCGTATCAAATTATCGAACGCTTTTCCGAAGATGTTGATTTGATTATTGATAGAAATTTATTGGGGTTTTCTGCGGAGCCCGGCACAATAACACAAATGAAGAAACTGCGTAAAACTGCGGGGAAGTTTGTGATATCGGATTTTAGAGAAGAATTAGAATGCCAGTTGAAGAACTTGGGTATTTCTCCAAACGATTACGAAATCAAATATTCAGAAATTGTGGACGATTTAAGTGATCCTAATCACTTAGAGTTGGTTTATAAAAGTGTAATGCCTCAAGAAAGTTATGTTCAACAAAAGGTATTGATTGAAATGGGCGCAAGAGTAATGACCGAACCTTCCGAGAGAAAAATGGTTCAGTCATTTATTGAAGATTATTACCAAGAAGCTCCATTTTCGCTACCGCCATTTGAAGTATTGGTTACCGTGCCGACAAAAACTTTTTTGGAAAAAATTCTTTTGCTTCATGAAGAGTTCTCAAAACCGAAAGATCGAATTAGAAGTGAGAGGATGAGTCGGCATTTGTTCGATTTGTATCAACTTTATTATACCGATTATGGTAAAAATGCTTTAGCAGATGATGAGCTTTTTGAGAAGATTGTGGTATTTAGAGAAAAAATGAATCGTTCCAAATGGATTAATTATGAAAATCACAAAAAGGGATTTATCAATATTATACCTCCTAAAGAAGTGATTAAAGAATGGGAAAACGATTATAAAATTATGCAAAGCAATATGATTGTAGGGGAAAGTCCAAGCTTTGAAATTTTAATTCAAACAATGGAAGAAATTATGAAGATATTAAATAATGATTAGATTATAGGACGAGGAATGTTCGATAAAATCACAACTTCAATGTCATTGAATACCAGTTTCGTTGAACAGAAAGTAAAATCCCTATTTAATAACATCCTCAATAATCTTATCCAGTTTTGCATCAGGTAAAGAATTGAGATAAGACATGGTAGAATTAATGTCCTTATGTCCCAATGCTTCACGGATGATTTCAATTGAAACATTATTAAACTTGAGAGCAGTTGCAAAGGAATGCCTTGCGCAATAGTAAGTAATGTTTTTGCTGATTTTTAGTTTTGACATCATCGTTTTCAGATAAGGATTTACATACACCTGTAAATATTTGGCGGACTTGTTTTTTACATAGGCTACTTCCGTATTGTTGTCCTTCAGAATTCTGAATATCAGTTTAGATTCAGGCTCCGACTGGTACCGTTCAATAATTTCCTTGGAAATCTCGGTAAGTTTAAATCGTACAGCAACGCCGGTTTTAGTCCGCAGATAACTAACCGTATCATTGTAGATGCCATTCTTTTCCAATTTTAACACATCTATAAAATTGATTCCGCGCCCGTAACAGCTGAAGAGAAACATGTCCTTGGCAAATTGTTCGTACTCGTTTGCAGGTTCGTAATTGACAAGTTTGCCGATTTCTTCCTGCGTGAGAAATTCCTTTTTGCTCGTGCTTTTTACACTTGATATTTTATATTCTTTAAACGGGTATTGAGATTCCTTAATAATTTTAGACTTTATCGCCATGTTGAAAATATAGCGGATCGTGCGCAGTCTCATTCCAATCGTAGCTGGTTTGTTTCCCTTCAAAACGCAATAATTCTCATATTTCTTTAGACATTGGAAAGAAAGCTCATTAAACCCAATATCTTTTTTGCCAAGAAAAGTTTGTAGCGATTGCAGCGTCTGCTTTTCAATTTTAGCAGAACCTAATTTGTCCAGAGATTTAAGATTTTCGGTGTTTTCAGAAATAAATTCGGTAAAAGTTTTTGTCTTTCCTTTTCCCTTAAAGTTTTTTATGCGGTCAATTAAATCAGGTAGGGTGTACTGGATATTCTCATCCTCCAAATCATCGATGATTTTTTGGATAATCACTTTATATTTTTCAATAAAAGTGTTGATTTTTTGGTATTCCGGATGACTCTTTTTTACCCGTTCTGTTTCAAAACTCCATTGTTCTTCTTTACACGATTTCTGAATTGATAAGCTGGTATTTTTGCGGTCTTTAATAAACAGCGCAACGATACTTTTTTCACCATTGGCTTTTGAACCATTTTTGAGAGTAAATTGAAAAGTAGTCATGATTTTATCTTAAATTTTTGACGAACATTTGACGAACATTTGACGAACATTTATGTTGTAAAAGTAAGATAAAATAAAATAATCTGAAAATTAAAACGGTGTAAAATATTGATAATCAGAGAGAAATAAAGTATTATAAATTAAACTAAAAATATAATAAAACATAAAAAAAGTGACTCATAATCAGCAAGTCCTTGGTTCGAGCCCAAGCTGGGCCACTTCAAATTCCGCAACGGGTGTTGCGGAATTTTTTTGCCCATTGAACAGAAAGTGTGTGCACAATATCCTCTGTGTAGGAAAATGGTAGCGAGCAGTAGGCGATCAGTGTGACCACTTTTTTAACTGATTCTTTTCTTACTGGTGGCTTTTACCCATTCGCTTTTTTTACACTTGGGACAGACGAGCGATGATGCTGAAGTTTTATAGTCGGTGTAGGCGCAGAAAATACATGAGTAATGGCCGGCTGCATCAATTCTTTTCAGGGGGTTGTTCAAGGAGTCGGGCATTACAGAAAGTCCGGGTTTGATTTCTTCGTCTGCATAATAAAAGACGCTTAATTCGCCTGAAGTCTCTTCAATGGCGGTCTCCACCTGGCCGAGGTGAGAAATACCCTTCAACCTGAGTTCAGCAAAGAATTCGTCGCTTCCGAGATTTTCTTTTTTAAAGTTTTCCAGGACAAAAACACCGTCCTGAATAAGGCATACCGGTTTTCCTTCCAGCAGATTTTCGACTTTTTTAGATTTTCCCACGATGTAGGTGAGTGCCGCGTAGAGCAGAATAATAATGAGAAAAACGAGCATCGTGAAAGCAAGTCCGACCTCTTTATAAAACATGGGATCGCCGGCTGCAGAACCCAGACCGAGGATCACCACCAGTTCAACGACCGACAGCTGCTTTACCCCACGTTTCCCCATGAACCGCAATCCGATGATGATAATCAGGAACATAATGAAAGTCCGGAGCGCAACTTCGGTGAGAAAAGACCAGTCTTCAGTGCCGAGAAACAGGGCGGACCAGTCAATGGTAATCATGTTATTCATTTTTTACTGTTTGTTCAGCTGAAGCCAAAATGATGCCTACCTGAGCACTGACCGGTCTGAATTGAACGAGGTGAAGCGTTTCCTCTGTTAAAGAATCATACTCAGCTGCACCCTCTTCCTTGCCTCATCCACTTCTGTCACCCTAACCTGAACGTGCTGATGAAGTTTCACCACCTCATTCACATCGGAGACATAGCCATTTTTCAGCTGCGAGATATGTACCAGTCCGCTTTCCTTAATCCCAAGGTCCACAAAACAGCCGAATGCCGTGATGTTGTTTACGATGCCGGGAAGGATCATTCCGGTTTTTAAATCTTTAATGCTTTTAACGCTCGGGTCAAACTCAAAGATTTTTGCAGCTTTCCTCGGATCTAAGCCGGGTTTTTCAAGTTCTTTCAGGATATCTTTAATTCCTAAAATTCCAACATTTTCTGTGACATATTTTTCAGGACTAATCAATGCAATTTTTTCTTTATTGGCGATGAGGTCGATGGTTTTAATTCCTAAATCTTTTGCCATTTTTTCAACAATTGGATAAGCTTCCGGATGTACCGCGGAATTGTCGAGCGGGTTTTTTCCATTGGCAATTCTAATGAAGGCTGCTGCCTGCTGATACGCCTTTTCACCTAATCTCGGAACTTTTTTCAGTTGTTTGCGGTCTTCAAACGCGCCGTTTTCTGCACGGTAATTCACGATGTTTTCTGCCATCTTTTCCCCGATTCCGGAGACGTAACTCAACAGGGATTTACTTGCTGTGTTGAGATTGATTCCCACTGCGTTCACACATTTCATTACGGTAGTGTCCAGCTCATTTTTAAGTAAAGTTTGGTCCACATCGTGCTGGTATTGTCCGACGCCGATGGATTTCGCATCAATCCTTACGAGTTCCGCCAACGGATCAGAGAGTCTTCTGCCGATGGAAACCGCACCACGAACGGTTACATCATAATTCGGGAACTCATCTCTTGCGATTTTACTCGCTGAGTAAACAGACGCACCCGCTTCCGACACCACGAAAACCTGTGGCGGCGTATCGAAAGCGATTTTCTTGATAAAGAATTCGGTTTCGCGGCTTGCGGTGCCATTTCCAATCGAGATCGCCTGAATATTATAGGCATTGACCATGGAGCGGATTTTCTTCATGGCCATGCTTGTTTCATTCTGTGGGGCGTGCGGATAAATGGTTTCGTTGTGCAGCAGGTCGCCTTTTTCGTCGAGACAAACTATCTTACAGCCGCTACGGTAACCCGGATCAATTGCCAGAATTCTTTTTTCTCCCAAAGGCGGAGCGAGTAAAAGCTGCCTCAGATTTTCAGAAAAGATATCAATGGCTTTAATGTCGGCTTTTTGTTTGGCTTCCTGCAAAGTTTCATTTGAAATGGCCGGTTCCAAAAGTCTTTTATAGCTGTCTTTAATGGCCAGCGCGATTTGGTCGGCACATTCGCTGTTTGATTTAATGACGGCATTTTCGATGAGGTCGAGGGCTTCGTCTTTATCAATATTGACGCTGGTTTTCACGAAACCTTCCGCTTCGGCACGCAGCATGGCCAGAAGCCGGTGGGAGGGAATACGGTTGAGGTTTTCTTCCCAGTCGAAATACTGGGAGAATTTCTGTGCGGCTTCATCCTCTTTCTTCGCTTTCACAACTTTTGAAATAATCACTGCTTTACGCTGGAAGAGCCTGCGCAGGTTTTTCCTTACATACATGTTTTCGTTGATCCACTCTGCCATGATGTCCCGTGCGCCCTGCAAAGCTTCTTCTTCCGTGGCAACCGAGTCATTGAGGTATTTGGAGGCGAGAAAATCCAGATCGCCCGCTTTCTGGCTCATGATGATTTTAGCCAACGGTTCCAGGCCTTTTTCTTTCGCGGCATCGGCTTTGGTTTTTCTGCGTTTTTTAAAAGGAAGATATAGGTCTTCAAGTTCCTGAATGTCGAAACTTGTTTCTATACGCTGTTTTAAATCTGGGGTGAGTGCATGCTGTTCCTCAATGGATTTCAGGATGCTTTCTTTCCGTTTGATGAGTTCTTCAAACTGATTGTTGAGTTTAGCGATCTGT
>NZ_DAMBHK010000101.1:0-6183 GCF_032060305.1 Kaistella sp.
CATTGCAAATATGCAACATAAAAATTGATTTTACCAGCGTGATTTCACCTTTTTTTTAGTCATTAAAAACCGCCACCACGATAAAAAAAGGCGAAACCTAAGTCTCGCCTTTATCTTTCAGGAAAAATTCTGAATTAATATCCGAAGATTTCTTCAAGACTTACTTCATGAAAAGTACCCATTTTTGACATTGCTGCCATATCCAGATTTTCTTTTTTGCCGATAATTGCCGTATTATATTTCAAAGGTTTTACCTCAGCATTATAAAAATTGGTAACATCAGCCAACGTGAGTTTTTCTATTTCAGCATATATATCTTTTCTTAAATCGTAATCGATTCCAAGTTTTTTAAGATTCAACTGATTAAAGAAAATGTTGGTTCTGTTGATTCTGCCCGATGCAATTTGCTTCAATGCTGCGTTTTTAGCATTTTCAAACTGTGCCGGAACCTGCGGAAGGTTCGCCATCAGTTCATCCATTGCGCTTACTGCCTGCGGAAGTTTGTTCGCCTGGGTTCCGATATAGGTCGTTATGTAATCCGGACGGTTCAGTTCGCTGTTGTTTGCGTAAGAAACATACGCAGAATAAGCTAAACTCTTACTTTCACGGATTTCCTGGAATACGATTGACGACAGTCCGCGACCGAAATATTCGTTGAATACATTAATTTTTCCAAAGTTTTTAAGGTTTACAGGCTTTCCTTTCGCCACTTTGCTCATTTCGGTCTGCACCATATCATAATTCGTGAAGAATACTTTTCCTTCAGTATCGGGTTCAGGATAGATTTTCTTAGCCGGAATTTTTACCGTTTCCTTTTCTACGAAGGATTTCGCATACTTTTTAAATTTATTGAAATCGTTTCCGTAGAAGAAAATTTCATAAGGCATTGCCAATAAATCTTTAATCTTATTTGTCATTTCCTCTGATTTGATGCTTTTAAGACGCTGCTCCGAAACCACATCAGAAAAACGCGAATCCTTTCCGAATTTAGCGTAATTGGAAAGCGCTGCCATAATTCTTCCTTTGTCTTTTTTAGCAACTTCGCGGCTTTCTAAAATCGTTTTTACATTCTCTTCGTAAACTTTCTGATCCGGCTTTGCATTTTGCAGCCAGTTTTTCAGAAGTTCAATTCCTTTCGGCATGTTCTGTTCTAAACCGCTCAGCGAAATCATCAGTTGATCCGGTGCTGTACGGAAATCGTGCGAAATCCCGAGTTTAAAGAATTCCTCTTTCAAAGCTTCCGCAGAAAGTTTGTTGGTTCCCAGATATTGTAAAACCTGCGTCGCCAGACCCAATTCTTTGTCGTGGTCGCTTCCGAACGGGAAAATGAAGTAAGTCTGTGCAATATCGTTGTATTTGTTTTCAACAAAACTTGCCTTCTTACCTGCGATTTTATCTGTTTTAATGGCTTTCGAAAAGTCGATGAATTCCGGTTTAATTTCTGAAGAGTTTTCGTTTAAAATGCTTTTCAAAAACGGCGACTGGGCTTCTTTATTCAGTTTGATCGGAGTGATTCCCGGATTTTCTACCCGAACTAATTTATCGTTTATGCCTTTTTCTTTTTTGATGACCACATAATTATCCTTGAAGAATTCGTTGGCGAATTTCACCACATCAGCTTTGGTGATCTTTTCGTACTCGGAAATTTCATTCAGTTCCTTCTCCCAGTCTTGGTTGTTGATATAGCTGCCGTAAAGCGCAGTTGCCAGTCCGTCAGCAGTTTCAAAACTTTTCATCCTTCTAATTTTCATATCATTGATGATTGCCGGAATTTGCCATTCTTCGAATTCGCCTTTCTTCACGAGTTCGATCTGGCTGAGCAGCAGCTGTTTTGCTTCATCCAAAGTCTGGTTGTTTTTGGGAACAATGACCATCGAAAAATTGCCGTAAGTTTTGAACGGCGAATCGTAGGCAAATGCCCGCAATGCCTTCTGGCTTTGGTTAATATTCAAATCGATGAGTCCGGTTTCTCCTGAATTCGACAAAAGATTTGCTACAATTTCAGCAAGTCTCGCATCGTGGGTTCCGTAAGAATCTGTTCTCCAGGCCAGCTGCAAGCGTGGTGCAGAAGGGCTTTTCACAGTTCTTTCAACGATTTTTGTCATTGGTTCCTCAGTAATCATTTTCTTCATCGGCAGTTCCTTATATTCGAAACTTCCGAAATATTGATCAACCAGTTTTATGGTTTTGTCGAAATCAAGATCACCAACCAACACCATTGCATAATTGTTCGGCACATAATACGTATCAAAGTATTTGTGAATCGCAATCATGGAAGGATTTTTAAGATGTTCAGATTTTCCGATGGTGGTTTGCTGACCGTTCGGATGTTTAGGGAAAAGCGCATCCATCAGTTCATAATTCACTAAACGCGAATCGTTATCCTGTGCCCGGTTGAATTCTTCGTAAACTGCCTCCAGTTCTGTATGGAAAAGCCTTAAAACCAGTTCTGAAAATCTTTCTTTTTCAACTTTCAGCCATTTTTCAAGTTCGTTGTTGGGAATATTGTTTTTGTACACTGTTTCATCGAGCCAGGTGTGGGCATTAGTGCCTGATGCTCCCAAAGACGAGATGGCTTTATCATACTCGTTGGCGATTGCATATTTGCTTGCTTCCTGAGAAACTTCATCAATTTTTTTATAGATTTCTTTCTTTTCTTCAGGATTCTGTTCTGCTTTATGCTGTTCGTAAAGGCGAGAAATTTCATCTAAAAGCGGCTTCTCCTTTGCCCAGTCTGCAGAGGCCAGTTTAGAAGTTCCTTTGAACATCATGTGTTCCAGATAATGCGCCAATCCGGTATTATCTGCCGGATCATTGTTGCTCCCGGTTCTCACCGGAATATAGGTTTGGATTTTTGGTGCATCAAAATTCTGAGCGAGGTAAACCTTCAAACCGTTTTTTAAAGTATATATCCGAACACCGTTTTTATCATTCAGTACTGTTTCGTAGGTATATCCGGCTTTATCGGTATTTTTCTTAGTTTCAAATTTTTGTGCTGTCGTCATTGTTAGCGCTCCGATTAAAGTTAAAGTGGTGAGTATTTTCTTCATTCTTAATTTTTGGTTTAACGTAATTTTTGTGGGGAATTAAATTTTTATATTAAAGATGATGAGGCTTCAGCATATTTGCCGGATCCAGAATTTCATCTAATTTCTCCTGAGAAAGAATGCCTTTTTCAAGAACGAGATTGTAAACACTTTTGCCGGTTTCCAGCGCTTCTTTGGCAATTTCAGTGGAATTTTTGTAGCCAATGTATGGGTTGAGTGCGGTTACGATGCCGATACTGTGTTTCACCATGTTAAGGCAAACTTCTTTGTTGGCAGTAATTCCGGTGATGCATTTCTCTCTTAAAGTATCGAGCGCATTTCCAAGGAAATTAATGCTTTCCATAATAGCGTGAGAAAGCACAGGTTCCATTACATTAAGCTGTAGTTGGCCGGCTTCTGCCGCGAAAGTCACCGTAAGATCATTACCAATAACCTTATAGCACACCTGATTTACCACTTCCGGAATTACAGGATTCACTTTACCGGGCATAATTGAAGATCCGGGCTGCATTGGCGGAAGATTGATTTCAAATAAACCTGCACGCGGACCGGAAGACAACAGTCGTAAATCATTACAGATTTTTGAAAGCTTCACTGCAAGCCTCTTCATGGCGGATGAATAAATTACGTAAGACCCGGTATCAGGCGTAGCTTCAACTAAATTTGGCGCAGAAACAATCGGATAACCTGAAATCATGGCCAGATTTTTTGCACATAAATTGGCATAACCCATGGGTGCATTAAGTCCGGTACCGATAGCGGTGGCTCCCATATTGATTTCTACAAAAAGATTGGCGTTGGCGTTCAGTTTAGAAATATCTTCTTCTAAAGTAGCTGCGAAAGCTTCGAATTCCTGACCCAAAGTCATCGGAACTGCATCCTGAAGCTGTGTACGGCCCATTTTAATCACATCGTGAAACTCTTTCCCTTTCTCACGGAATGCCGAAATTGTTTTTTTTAGTTTTTCTACCAAATCCTCATTCATCTGCAAAAGCGCCATTTTGAGTGCTGTAGGATATGCATCGTTTGTGGACTGGGATAAATTGATATGATCATTAGGCGAACAGAATTGATAATCTCCTTTTTCTTTTCCTAATTTTTCGAGAACACGGTTGGCGATTACTTCGTTGGCATTCATGTTTACAGAAGTTCCTGCACCGCCCTGGATCATATCGATTGGGAACTGGTCTTGCAAATTACCTGCGAGAAGTTCGTCGCATACTTCGGCAATTGTTTGATACAGATCGCCGTCAAGCAAGCCAAGTTCGTAGTTCGTTTTAGCGGCCGCTTTTTTTACCATTGCCAGCGCTTTGATAAAGTGGGGATATGATGAAAGATATTGTCCCGAAATTTTAAAATTTTCAATAGCACGCTGCGTTTGAACTCCATAATATGCGTTTGCCGGAACCCGCAATGTTCCCAACAAATCGCTTTCATTTCTGAAATTTTCCATATAATAAATTTGATGAAAAGATAAGGTTATTTGTTCGAATTTAACGAATGCTTCGCCCATTTTCACCATTAAAAATGGGCGGCTGCAAACCGCCCGATCTTATATAAGTGAATGTCAATTCAGTAAACAGTTTGATTACTAAATTTAATGACTGCAGAACAGTTTTTATTGGCTGATAACGGGCTTATTTGTTAGGATATTTCACGTTCAAGGCCTGCAGAATTGACCAAGTTTCAGCATCCATTACGCCATCATACTTCTCCGGACGGAAATGAAACTGAAAAGCCTCTATGGTTTTCTTTGTGGCATTATCTACCATTCCTGAAGGCTCTAATCCATAACCCAGTGTTTTAAGCGCGGCCTGATATTTAAAAATAAATGGTGCGGTGCTCATTTCAACTGCATAATTTTCGGGAATAATCTGGTTATAGAATTCCTGTTTGGTCGCTTCATCATACCACATGCCTATTTGATATTCATCATAGAGTTTTTTCCAGGGGAATTTCGGGCCCGGATCAGATTTTCTCGTGGGAGCAATATCGGAGTGGGCTAAAATATTGGTTGGTGGTATCATGTAACGGTCCGCAATATCTTTTACCAAAGCTGCTACTTTCTTCATCTGGGCGTCATCAAAATCCGGGAAAATCCGCATTCCGGAAGCATCGGCAACATAACCTGGATTTACAATTTCGATCCCGATGGAAGTATCGTTCAGCATTTTATCATTCCTCCACGCACTTATACCTGCATGGTATGATCTTTTATTTTCATCTACCAACTGATAAATTTCCTTATCACCAAGGTTATTCACCAGATAATGCGCACTCACAGACTGCTGGGTAAGCACGGTTACCGATTTGTCATCATCCAAAGCGGTATAGTGTAAAATAATATATTTCTGACGGAAATTCTGAGCAACTGAAGGGAAAAAGGTTTTCACCACCTTATACCCTTTTGGATTGGCGGAGACGATAGAACCGTAACTTATGGTATTGTCATTTTTAGAAATATCACCAATGTTTACCTTAAAAAAGTCGTAATCGCCTTCATGTTGAATTTGCTTTTTTGGAAGCATTGGCGTGGGCGGTTTTACCTGTGAAGTTACCTGTGGTACTGGAGTTTTAGATTTTGTTGAATTTTTTTTCACGGGTTGCTGTGAAGCACATGAAGCCAGAGCTACACTTAATCCTATGAGATATAATGAATTACGCATTTTAATCTTATTTTTTAAAATTTATCTTTCAAAAATACAAAAAAAATTAAGCAAAAAGTTTTGGTTAATATCGAAAACTATTCTATATTTGCACTCGCAATTACAGAACAGAAGCTCTTACAAATATTGCACTGGAGAGTTGCCTGAGTGGCCGAAAGGACTTGTTTGCTAAACAAGCGTACGGGAAACTGTACCAAGGGTTCGAATCCCTTACTCTCCGCAACTTCCACAAAAAATTATTCGGGGCGTAGCGTAGTCCGGTCATCGCGCCTGGTTTGGGACCAGGAGGTCGCAGGTTCGAATCCTGCCGCCCCGACTTTTTAAAAAATTCCTTCGGGAATTTTTACATCTATTACCCAATTAGGGTGCGTAGCTCAGCTGGATAGAGCATCTGCCTTCTAAGCAGACGGTCCCAGGTTCGAATCCTGGCGCGCTCACTTTAAAAGACTGAGATTTTTCTCGGTCTTTTT
>NZ_DAMBHK010000102.1:0-2944 GCF_032060305.1 Kaistella sp.
AAAATACTATGCATGCATAGTATTTTTTGTTATATTTGTGTAAATCACAACTTATAACACAATGGAACACAAAAATATTGAAAGAGTTGAAAATATTGACCTGATTTTAAAGTCTACCTGGCTCGCAGTTTCAAAAATGTATTCTGAATTTGCACAGGATCACGATGCTACTGCTGTTCAAGCACTTACCCTTTTAAAAATCGATCCGAAAGAAGGAACCAGAAGTACCAATTTAGGTCCTAAAATGGCCATTGAACCTACCTCTTTAACAAGAATCATCAAACTTTTAGAAGATAACGGCTATATCTACAAAGAAAAAACGCCAACCGATAAAAGAGAGGTCATCATCAAACTAACCGATAAAGGGCTGAACAGCAGAAACCTTTCAAAAGAAGTGGTGGTGAATTTCAATAAAAAAGTAGTTGAAAAAATTTCTGCAGAGAAAATGGAAATTTTCAAGGAAGTAATGCAGGATATTCTAAAAACCGCAAACGACTTAAACAATAAAAATAAAGCATGAAACCGAAAGGTTGCCTCTGCAAAAAATAACTAAAATTTTAGAGATGAAAAGAAGAATCAAACATGTTACGGTTCTTGGTTCAGGAATAATGGGTTCGGGTATTGCAGCACACTTTGCCAATATTGGTGTTGAAGTGCTTCTGCTCGATATTGTTCCCTTTGAACTTACGGAAGCTGAACAGAAAAAAGGCTTAACCAAAGAAGACAAAGCCGTACGAAACAGAATTGCCGCTGAAAATTTCGAGAAATTGAAGAAAGCAAGCCCGGCACTACTCTACTCCCCGAAATTTGCCGACCGGATCACCGTTGGAAATTTCGATGATGATCTTAAAAAAATCAAAAACACCGACTGGATTATTGAAGTGGTGGTTGAAAGACTCGACATCAAAAAATCAGTTTACGAAAAGATTGAACAGTTCAGAAAACCCGGAACTCTGGTATCTTCCAACACTTCCGGAATTCCCATCCACTTCTTAATTGAAGGAAGAAGCGAGGATTTCAAAAAACATTTCGCAGGAACGCACTTTTTCAATCCCGTAAGATATTTACCGCTGCTGGAAGTGATTCCAACTGCGGAAACAGATCCGGAAATCGCTAAATTCTATATGGATTTTGGGGCTAAATTTCTTGGGAAGACTACAGTTTTAGCAAAAGACACACCTGCATTTATCGCCAACAGAATCGGTGTTTTCTCCATGATGAACCTTTTGCATGAAGTAAAAGAGTTAGGTTTAAATGTTACCGATATCGATAAACTGACAGGTCCGGTAATCGGCCGTCCGAAATCTGCGACGTTCAGAACTGCAGATGTGGTTGGTTTGGATACTTTGGTTCACGTGGCCAACGGTGTCCGCGAAAGCGGTGTTGAAGCCAATGATTTCAACAACGTATTTTCACTTCCGGAATACATCCAGAAAATGGTGGATAATAACTGGTTAGGTTCCAAATCGCAGCAGGGTTTCTACAAGAAAGTTAAGAATGCAGAAGGAAAATCCGAAATCCACGGCCTGAACCTCAATACCATGGAGTACGAACTTCAGGGCAAATCAAGCTTCCCTACCCTTGAACTGACTAAAAACATCGACAAACCGATCGACCGTTTCAAAGTGCTGATTGGTGGAAAAGACAAAGCCGGCGAATTGTACAGAAAATCTTTAGGAGCACTTTTCGCTTACGTGTCACACAAAGTTCCGGAAATTTCTGACGAAGTATATAAAATCGACGATGCAATGCGCGCAGGTTTCGGCTGGGAAAACGGACCGTTCGAGATTTGGGATGCAGTAGGCGTTCAAAAAGGAACCGAACTGGCTAAAGAAGCCGGTTACGAAGTTTCTGACTGGGTTAAAAATGTTGAAACGTTCTATAAAGTTAATGACGAAGGGCAGAGTATTTTCTTTGACAAAAACTCAGGAAACTACTGCAATATTCCGGGACAAGAAGCATTTATCATTCTTGATAATATCAGAAAAAACAAAACACTTTGGAGCAATTCAGGTTCTGCCATTCAGGATTTAGGCGACGGAATCATCAATTTCGAGATCCGTTCCAAAATGAATTCCTTAGGCGGTGAAGTTTTAGATGGTCTGAACAGAGCAATCGACTTGGCTGAAAAAGAATACGACGGTTTGGTAATCGGTAATCAGGGAGCTAATTTCTCTGTTGGAGCAAATTTAGCCATGATTCTGATGATGGCGATCGAACAGGATTGGGACGATTTGAATATGGCGATCGCTTACTTCCAGAAATCCATGATGAGAGTTCGTTACTCTTCAATTCCTGTTGTAGTTGCTCCGCACGGAATGACTTTGGGCGGTGGTTGCGAAATGACAATGCACGCTGATAAAGTGGTTGCAGCAGCTGAAACTTACATCGGTCTTGTTGAAACCGGCGTTGGAGTAATTCCTGGTGGTGGTGGTACTAAAGAGTTTGCATTAAGAACTTCAAGAGAATTCCACAGTGACGATGTTAAGAATAACCGTCTTCGTGACGCCTTCATGAACATTGCAATGGGTAAAGTAGCAACATCAGCTTACGAAGCTTACGATATGGGAATTTTAGAAAACCATAAAGACATTGTAGTAGTAAACAAAAACACGCAGATTCTTGAAGCTAAAAAAGTAGCAAAACTGATGGCTGACCAAGGTTACACGCAACCGATTGAACAGAAAGTGAAAGTTTTAGGTAAAGACGCATTGGGTATGTTCTACGTTGGAACAGACCAGATGCTGACCGGAAAATTCATTTCCGCACACGACAAACTGATTGCCGACAAATTGGCCAACGTTTTGGTCGGAGGAAATCTTTCTGAACCAACTGTTGTAACAGAACAATATCTATTGAATCTTGAAAGAGAAACATTCTTACAGCTTTGCGGCGAAAGAAAGACTTTAGAAAGAATTCAGTACATGCTACAAAACGGAAAACC
>NZ_DAMBHK010000102.1:3044-6045 GCF_032060305.1 Kaistella sp.
ACAAGCATATATCATTAAAGGTTTCAGAACCGCCGTAGGCAAAGCGCCAAAAGGCAGTCTGAGATTTACAAGACCAGATGTTCTGGCTGCAACAGTTATTGAGAAATTAATGGCTGCTGTTCCACAACTCGATAAAGACAGAATTGATGACCTTATTGTAGGAAACGCAATGCCGGAAGCCGAACAAGGACTGAATGTTGCCCGTTTAATTTCATTAATGGGATTAAATACCGACAAAGTTCCGGGAGTTACCGTTAACCGTTACTGCGCCTCCGGTTCTGAAGCCATCGCCATCGCTTCTGCAAAAATACAGGCTGGAATGGCCGACTGTATCATCGCCGGCGGTACTGAATCCATGTCTTATATTCCAATGGGCGGCTACAAACCGGTTCCTGAAACGGAAATAGCAAAAACTAACCCTGATTATTACTGGGGAATGGGTTACACTGCTGAAGAAGTGGCCAATCAGTACAAAATCTCCCGCGAAGAGCAGGATCAGTTCGCTTACGAATCTCATATGAAAGCTTTAAAAGCCAATGAAGAAGGCAAATTTGCAAACCAGATTGTTTCCGTCCCTGTAGAGTATAATTTCCTGGACGAAAACCAGAAGATGCAGACCAAGAAATTCGATTTCAATGTTGATGAAGGTCCAAGAAAAGATACTTCGATTGAAGGTTTGGCAAAACTTCGTCCGGTTTTCGCAAACGGAGGTTCGGTAACAGCAGGAAACTCATCCCAGATGAGTGACGGCGCGGCATTCGTGATTGTAATGTCCGAAGAAATGGTAAAGGAACTAGGTCTGGAACCGGAAGCAAGATTAGTAGCTTATGCAGCTGCAGGTTTAGAACCGAGAATCATGGGAATGGGACCAATCTATGCCATCCCAAAAGCTTTGAAACAGGCAGGTCTGGAACTTAAAGACATCGATTTGATAGAACTTAACGAAGCGTTCGCTTCTCAGTCAGTAGCTATTAAGAAAGAATTAAATCTAAATCCAGATATTCTTAATGTTAACGGCGGTGCAATCGCATTAGGTCACCCACTCGGCTGTACAGGAACCAAATTAACAGTTCAGCTACTGGATGAGATGCGAAAACGCGGCAACAAATACGGAATGGTTTCCATGTGCGTAGGAACAGGTCAGGGAGCTGCTTCAATTTTTGAATTACTTTAAATTAAAAACCAAAATCATGAGCGATACAACACAAAAAACACTTATCGGGGGAGATTTCCTTATTACAGAAACTCCTGCAAAAGACATCTTCACGCTTGAAGAGCTTTCTGAAGAACAAAAGATGATGCGCGATTCTGCGAAAGAATTCATCGACAGAGAAGTGGTTCCGCACCACGAAAGATTCGAAAGCAAAGATTACGCATTAACCGAAGAAACCATGCGCAAGCTAGGCGAAATGGGCTTCCTCGGCGTAACAGTGCCTGAACAGTACGGCGGCCTTGGAATGGGTTTCGTAACCACCATGTTGGCGTGCGATTATCTTTCCGGCGGTAACGGTTCATTGGCGACTGCATACGGTGCCCACACCGGAATCGGAACTCTTCCGATCCTGCTTTACGGAACTGAAGAACAAAAAAATAAATACCTTCCGGATTTAGCTACAGGAACCAAATTTGGCGCATACTGTTTAACTGAGCCGGATGCAGGTTCAGACGCAAACTCAGGGAAAACCAGAGCCAAACTTTCCGAAGACGGCAAACACTACATCATCAACGGACAGAAAATGTGGATTTCCAATGCAGGTTTTGCAGAGATTTTCATCGTTTTCGCGAAAATTGATGACGACAAAAACATCACCGGATTTATCGTAGAAAGAGATACCGAAGGTTTAACTTTCGGTGAAGAAGAGCACAAACTCGGCATCCGTTCCTCTTCTACCCGCCAGGTGTTCTTCAACGACATGAAGGTTCCTGTGGAAAATCTTTTAGGAGAAAGAAACAACGGTTTCAAAATCGCTTTAAATTCCCTGAATGTTGGCCGTATTAAACTGGCTGCAGCAAACCTTGACGGACAGAGAAGAATCTTAGCTCACGCAACAAAATACGCCAACGAAAGAAAACAGTTCGGTGTAGCAATCTCTACTTTCGGAGCGATCAGAAAGAAAATTGCTGAAATGGCTACCGGAGTTTTCGTTTCCGAAGCCGGTTCTTACCGTGCCGCGAAAGATGTTCAGGATAAAATTGACGAGCTTGTTGCCGGCGGAATGAACCATCAGGAAGCTGAACTAAAAGGCGTTGAAGAATTTGCGGTAGAAGCATCCATCCTTAAAGTTTTTGTTTCAGATTTAACGCAGAATACTGCCGATGAAGGAATTCAGATTTACGGTGGTATGGGATTCTCTGCAGACGCACCTATGGAAGCAGCGTGGAGAGACGCCAGAATCGGCAGAATCTACGAAGGTACCAACGAAATCAACCGTCTTCTTGCGGTAGGAATGCTCATCAAGAAAACCATGAAAGGCCAGCTTGATCTTCTGAAACCAGCAATGGCAGTAGGAAAAGAACTGATGGGAATTCCGTCTTTCGACGTGCCTGATTATTCTGAACTGCTGAGCGAAGAAAAAGCCATAATTGCGAACCTGAAAAAAGTATTCTTAATGGTTTCCGGAGCTGCGCTTCAGAAATACATGATGGAAATGGAGAAACAGCAGCACTTACTGCTTAACGCTTCCGAAATCCTGAACCAAATCTATATGGCTGAATCTGCAATTTTAAGAGCAGAGAAACACTTCAGCGCAGATTCTGTGGAAGTTGCCATGGCTAAGCTGAACCTTTACAAAGCCGTTGAAAAAATCATCGCAGCGGCCAAAGAAGGAATTATTTCTTTCGCGGAAGGCGACGAGCAGCGCATGATGCTTTCAGGCCTCCGAAGATTTACGAAATACACCAACCAACCAAACATCATTGCACTTACCGAGAAAATCGCAGCGCATTATGTAGAGAAAGGTCATTACTAGAAAGTAACTTCATAACATTATCTTAAACGCCT
>NZ_DAMBHK010000103.1:0-5760 GCF_032060305.1 Kaistella sp.
TTTTAGATTATATTCAGCCCGATTTTGTACACGTTTTAGCTGATGGAAAAATCATTAAAACCGGTGATAAGAATCTGGCGCTTGAACTGGAAGAGAAAGGCTACGACTGGCTACTTAATTGATTAGAAATTTGAAGTCTGAAATTTGACATTATGGGGACAATCAGCAATTTTGAGGATTTAGATATTTGGCAAAAAGCCCGTGTCTTATGTCAAATGATTGACCGGCATTGTCTAAAGAACCCTAAGTTTTTTCAGCACGACAAGTTTCAGATCGACCGAGCCTCTGCATCAATAATGGATAATATTGCAGAAGGTTTTGAGCGGGAAGGCAATAAAGAATTTTCAAATTTCCTGTCGATGTCCAAAGGTTCAGCTGGTGAAGTCCGCTCTCAGCTTATTCGTGCATGCGACCGGGCCTACCTGAACGAAGAAACCTTCAATCTCCTTAAAGATGAAACACAGGCAATGTCGAAAATGCTTTCAGGATTCATAAACTATCTCAAGAACTCCGATTTCAAGGGGAATAAATTTAACCGAAAAAATGAATAAGATTTGAGAAAGAGCAATCCGTAATTTCAAATTCCAAATCTCAAATCTCCAATTAATATGGCACTTTTAGAAAATATACAGAATAATCACGCCGCTTTTTTAGAAACCCTGAAACACCGTTTTCTGGATGACCAGAGGAAATCGGCTTTACATAAATTCTTTGAACTGGGCATCCCCACTAAAAAAGACGAGGAATATAAATACACCAACCTGAAGGAGATTTCGGAGAAAAATTATAACTTTTTTCCGAAAGAGCCCCACAATATTACCAAAGAACAGATTGATGCACTTCATTTAGGTGAAGAAAACTTCGACTGGATTGTCTTTATTAACGGGCAACTGCACAAAGAACTTTCAAAAATTTCCATTGAAAATGTGGAATTTCTTTCCTTTAATTTTGCTTTGAATGACGCAAAACACAAAGAAGTTTTCGAGAAATATTTCAATACAATTGCTTCCAAAGAGTTAGCTTTTCCTAATCTGAATCTGGCTTACTGCAAACAGGGATTTTTCCTGAAAGTTCCGAAAAATATGGTGATTGAAAAACCGATTCATGTCTTCTATATTTCTCAGAATCAGGACGAAAATACCGTTTACAATACCCGTAATTTACTGATTGCCGAAGAAGGCTCAAAGGTGGAGGTCATCGAAAGTCATCATAATTTTGACGATACTTTTGTTTTCACCAATTCGGTGACCGAAATTTTCACGTACCAGAACGCAAAAGCAGACTGGCATAAAGTGCAGAACGACAGCGATACTTCGTACCTGATGGATCACACTTTTGCAAAGCAGGAACGCGACAGTTTAACCACGGTGAACACTTTCACTTTTGGTGGAAAACTCGTAAGAAACAACCTCGATTTTATTCATAACGGCGAGAACATCAACTCTTTCATGAACGGAATTACGATTATCGGAGGCGAGCAGACGGTAGATCATCACACCGCCGTTCACCATAAGACCCCGAACTGCGAGAGTTACCAGAACTACAAAGGAATTTATAAAGACAAATCTCACGGCGTTTTCAATGGGAAGGTTTTTGTAGATAAAATTGCACAGAAAACCAACGCCTATCAGCAGAACAACAATATTTTGCTCAACGAAGGTGCCATGATCGATACCAAACCGCAACTTGAAATTTTTGCTGATGACGTGAAATGTTCACACGGCTGTACCGTTGGTCAGCTCAATGAAGATGCGCTTTTCTACCTGCGTGCCCGCGGAATTTCTAAAAAAGAAGCCCAGGCTTTACTGTTATATGCTTTTGCAAATGATGCGATGCAGAATATTGATATTGAGCCGCTTAAGGCGAAAATTTCGAAACTGCTCGCCGAGAAGCTGGAAGTGGATATCGAATTCTAAAAAATTAAAACGTGTTTCTGACACGTTTTTTTTATTATTTTTAGGGCGGACAATTCGCGCTCTCCGCTCATACTCCTCAGTCGGCGGCTCCACTTCGTTCAGCCGCCTCCTTGTGGGGTAACCGCTGCGATCACGGCCGCAGAGTGGGTTTCCAAACAAAATCAGTAATCAAATGAATTTAGAATACATTACGGATCATCTTAAAGCTTACAAACAGCACGACCAGATTATTGATGCGGCCAATTTCGTTATCAGCAGTTTCGGTCTGGAACATGAAAACTTTGCAGGTTTCGGTTTCCGTACTGAACTGGAACCCAACAAAATGCTTCTAACAGCAGAAGGCGAAATCGGCGGAATGCAGATGGTGATGATTCCTAGAACCTCTTCGATTTTGACTTGAACTTAGTCGTCAATATGCTGGCTCACGAAATGCTGCACGTCCGGCAGAAAGCACCGGAAAATTTAGTTGAAGACAAAAACGAGCGCGAGTTTCAGGCGTATTACGAAATGCTTTTTCATAAAATTTTCCCGCAAGTTCCTGAAGTGTCGGATTTTCACAAGAAATTCTTTGGTGAAAAAGCGTTGGAATATTACAAAAGAATGGGCGAAGGTTCTGAATTACAAACCAAATACGCCGAACAAAAATTGGAGGTAGAGAATTTAATTAATTCCTTTTAGTCCAGTATTTTCTCCAAAATTTCACAAGCCGATTTCGGTAAATTGGTTCCCGGACCGAAAATATGATCGGCTCCGTTTTGGTAAAGGAAATCGTAATCCTGTTGCGGAATTACACCACCAACCACGATGGTAATATCATCTGCGCCCAGTTTTTTCAGTTCTTCCACTACTTGCGGAACGAGCGTTTTATGTCCGGCAGCCAAAGAAGAAACTCCCAAAATGTGAATATCGTTTTCCACTGCCTGTCTGGCAACTTCTTCCGGTGTCTGGAATAAAGGTGCAACATCCACATCAAATCCCATGTCCGCGAAAGCGGTAGCAACAACCTTTGCACCGCGGTCGTGGCCGTCCTGACCCATTTTCACGACCATGATTCTTGGTCTTCTGCCTTCCTCATCCTCAAATTTCTGTGCTAAGGAAATGGCTTTTTCAAAATATTCGTTTTTGCTGGCATTCATGGCGTAAACTCCCTGTATGGTTCTGATATTGGCTTTGTATCTTCCGAAACTTTCTTCCATCGCATCGCTCATTTCACCTAAAGTTACTCTTCTTCTGGCGGCTTCGATGCAGATTTCCAGAAGATTTCCGTTTCCTGTTCTGGCGGCTTCTTTAAGTTTGATGATAATTTCTGAAACATTTTCAGCATCTCTCGTTGTTTTTATCTGTTGGAGTCTTTCGATCTGTTTTCTCCGAACTTCAGAATTATCGATATCCAGAATCTCGAGTTCCATCTGTTTTTGGGTGGATTTAAATGAATTTACACCAATGATAAATTCTTCTCCGCTGTCGATATTTGCCTGTTTTTTGGCTGCGGCTTCTTCAATTCTCATTTTCGGAATTCCGGCTTCGATGGCTTTGGTCATTCCGCCTTCTTTTTCCACTTCGTCAATGAATTTCATTGCTTCCTCAATCATTTGCTGCGTTAAGCTTTCCACCAAATGGCTTCCGCCCATGGGATCGACAACATCGCAAATTCCGCTTTCCTGCTGAAGAATGATTTGGGTGTTTCTTGCAATTTTCGCGGAATAATCAGTTGGCAAAGCGATAGCTTCGTCCAGTGCATTCGTGTGCAGAGATTGGGTTCCTCCCAAAGCTGAAGACAAAGCTTCAATTGCTGTTCTGGTGATATTATTGAAAGGTTCCTGCTCAGTTAAGCTCCATCCTGAAGTCTGTGAATGCGTTCTTAAAGCTAAAGATTTCTGATTTTGTGGGTTGAACTGGGTTAAAAGATTTGCCCAAATATATCTTGCAGCGCGCATTTTTGCGATCTCCATGAAATGGTTCATGCCGATGGCCCAGAAAAATGATAATCTCGGCGCGAAATCGTCGATTTTCATGCCTGCTTTAATTCCTGTTCTCACGTATTCTAAACCGTCGGCTAAAGTATAGGCCATTTCCAGAACCGGCGTAGCGCCGGCCTCCTGCATATGATAGCCTGAAATGGAAATCGAATTGAACTTCGGAATATGTTTAGAAGTATATTCAAAAATATCTGCGATAATTTTCATGGAAGGTGTTGGCGGATAAATGTAGGTATTCCGAACCATGAATTCTTTCAGGATATCATTCTGAATCGTTCCTGAAAGTTTTTCCTGAGCAACGCCTTGTTCTTCTGCCGCAACAATATAAAAAGCCAGGATTGGAAGCACCGCACCATTCATCGTCATTGAGACTGAAATTTCATCCAAAGGAATTTCGTTGAAGAGAATCTTCATATCTTCAATGGAATCAATGGCAACACCGGCTTTCCCAACATCGCCAACCACTCTTGGGTGGTCGGAATCATACCCACGGTGCGTTGCCAAATCGAACGCAACCGACAATCCTTTTTGTCCGGCAGCAAGATTTCTTCTGTAAAAAGCATTGGATTCTTCAGCGGTTGAAAATCCCGCATACTGCCTGATCGTCCAGGGTTTCTGAACATACATTGTGGAGTATGGACCTCTCAAAAAAGGCGCAATTCCCGCAGAATATCCTTTTTCAGTTAACTGTTCCGAATCTTTTTCGGTGTAGGAAGATTTCATTTCCAGACCGTCTTTTTCAAAAAAATAGGGCAATTTATTATTGGAATTTGATTTGAAATCCGGAGTTTGATTTTTAATCGGGTGGCGCATTCTCATTGAATTTACAGATGGGTAAAGTTAAGAATTTTTCATCGAAAGTTTTTGAATCTGTCACTAAACAAAAAACTCACGGAAAGACCGTGAGTTTAATTTTTTTTACAGGAGGTTTATTTGGTGATATCTCCGTCGCCATCAGTAGCATCTTTTGCAGCATCTTTTACTGCGTTAGCGCCGTCTTTTACGGCATCTCCAGTCGCCTTCGCTGCATCTTCCACTGCGCTTGCAGCTGAATCAGTAACCGGCATTGCATCGTCATCAACAATAACTGCAGCAGAGTCTCCAACAATAACTGCTGAGGAATCTACAGTGGTAGCATCAGAAACTGTAGATTCTGTTTTTTTACATGATACTAAAGCGATTGTGGCGAAAACGCCTGCTAACAAAATTGATTTTTTCATATGATAATATTTTAAGTGTGCGCTAATATATAAAAAATCAGTTTAATGCTTAATAATTTTCTTCCTCGCCTTTCATTTTTTCGGCGTTCTCGGCCATAATTACGGCATCGATCATTTCCTGCAGGTCGCCGTTCATATAAGCATCCAGATTGTACATTGACTTATTGATTCTGTGATCGGTTACCCTGCCCTGTGGATAATTATAGGTCTTAATTTTCGCAGAACGGTCTCCCGTGGAAACCATCGTTTTTCTCTGGGCCGCAATATCGCCCTGTACCTTCTGAAGTTCGATATCGTAGAGTTTTGTGCGGAGCATTTCCATAGCCAATTCCCGGTTAGCCAACTGCGATCTTGCCTGCTGACAAACCACGACCAAACCTGAAGGTTTGTGCGTAAGCTGTACTTTGGTCTCAACTTTATTTACGTTTTGTCCGCCGGCTCCACCAGAACGCGATGTCTGCATTTCGATGTCTGCAGGATTCAGTTCGAAGTCAACTTCTTCTGCTTCCGGAAGTACGGCTACTGTGATGGCAGAAGTATGAACTCTTCCCTGAGATTCGGTTTCAGGAACGCGCTGAACACGGTGAACACCGGATTCGAATTTCATGATTCCGTAAACGCCGTCGCCTTCTACCTTCAGAATGA